>CANJNU010000001.1 GCA_947475645.1 Bacteriovoracaceae bacterium
ATCTCCGCCGACCAGATGGGTGCCTCGATTGGAAAGATTCTCAGGCAGCAGTCCGAACAGATTCGAGTCACTCGCGTACTGCTAGCGGAAAAAGCAGGAGCAGCGGCCGCCCAAAAAGTAATGATTCCGATGATTCTCTTCATCGTACCCGCGGTGTTCTTAATGATTTTTGGTCCAGTAGGGCTGAGCTTTATGAGTAGTGGGGCCAATTAATATGGGTGACAGATTTGTGACCGTTCTAAAGCTCAGTAATCAACAGCAGATTGCCGATCAGTGTTCTGTGGCAGACCATTTTTTGAGTCGGCTGAAAGGCTGGATGGGCGTTTCTTCCCTTGCGAGGGGAAGTGGACTTCTATTGTCTCCGTGTAATGACATTCACATGTGGTTTATGAGGGTCTCTATTGACGCGGTTTTCTTACAGTACGAGAAGACGACTCCGCAGGGGGCCCATTGGAAGGTTACCTCAGTGTTTAAAGAATTAAAGCCCTGGAAAGTGCTTCCCGTAAGAGACGGGTTAGCTCAGGCCACGTTGGAGCTCCCGGCGGGAATGGTGGCGAGTTGCGCAATTGAAAAGGGGGATACCCTGTGTATAAGCTCACAGTAGTTGCAGGGCCTACTCGGGGTGCAACGTTTGCCGTAGCTTCGGGTGAGACGACCTTGGGGCGTCAAACAGGGAATTCGATTACTTTGGCTTCGTCTAAGGTTTCGAAGCGGCACTGCACCGTTCGGGTCGTTGACACTGACGTGACTCTGACTGACTTGGGTAGCTCAAATGGAACATTTGTGAATGGCGAGCTAACTAAGCAAAAGAAGTTGAAGGTGGGAGATCGGATTGGTGTTGGCGAATATATTTTTGAACTCTCAAAGCCTATGGTTCGAGCCCCTGCTCCCATGGCTGTAATGAGGCCTTCATCGGTTCAGCAATCGGCAGCATTTACGACTGGAGTGACCAGTGTAACGCAGCACCAGGAACCGACTGATCTTCCAGGTAAGATTTTTTGGACGATTGAGAACAAGTTGATGCCGTTTCTGTATGGCTTAGCTTTTAAGAATGAGTGGCGGGTATTGGTGATTGCGTTAATGTCGACGTTGGTTCTGGGTAACCTTGTGTTGTCGGTTTATCCAGTACTTGAACAGAATCAGCAAAACTTAATCAATGAAATGAAGAAACGGGCAAGCTTCATAGCGAAGCAGATTGCTGAGAAAAATAGCCAGTTTTTAGCAGCACGGATGGAAACAAAGACGGATATTGGAAGCATTGATTCGGCTGAAGGAGTGAGAATAGCCTATTTGACTGATGTGGAGGGCCGCATTTTAGCGCCCGCCAATAAAATGAATCAGTACGTCAGCTCAGGGCCTGAGGGCGCGGTGATGTCGCGTGCCCGGATTCAGTACCGCAAAGGTTTAGAAGTAGGAATGAGTGAAGTGAGTGATGACGTAGTCGTTGCGATTGAGCCTATTCGAGTACTGAGCACTCAGTTGGGGAGAAATGTAACCATCGGACTTGCGGTAGCATCCCTCGATGCGGGAAGTGTGAAGATCGATCTAGGAGAGGTAGGAGTGACGTATTCCAAGAGCTTAATCTTTACGGCTCTGTTCGGAGGTCTCATCTCATTCTTAATCTATCGGGTTACCTTGAAGCCGCTCGAAGTATTGAACGATGATATGGATAAAGTACTTAAGGGGGAGATCTCTCAGATTACGCATGAGTTTAAGTTCGAAGAACTCAATCCACTCTGGGCGATTATTCGGTCCGCTCTTCAGCGTATTCCGAAGCAGGGAAGCGAGGGTGAAGCGCACTTAGACGGCGGCATTAGTCCCGAAGAAGTGATTGGTCCGCTTCGGGCCTTAGGCGCATCAAATCGCTTCGCGGTAATGGTCTTAGATGCGAATCGTAAGATCGTTTTCGTAAATGCAAACTTTGAGGAGGCGACAGGGATTCGGGCTGACTCTGTTCAGGGGCAAGACGTAGCATCAGTTGCGCGTGATCAATCGCTCTCACCCTTCCTAAATGATTTGATGGATCGTGCCGCGAATGGCGTGGACTCGGTAATCGAAGATACCGAATTTTCTGGAGTCGCTCATCAATGTTCGATCACGGCTTTTGGCTCGCCGCCGAAATGTTATCTTTTCTATGCCGTTCGGGCGGAGGGGTAACCAGATCGACACATGGGCTCAGCATTACGGTTTAAACAACAATCACTTCCTCGGCAAAACACAGAGCGAGCTAGGCTTCGTGTCATTCAGGGGCCCGATCAGGGGGCTACCTTCGTGATCGTAGGGATATCTGCGACCGTGGGGCGAGGAGAAGAGAACGATATCGTTTTGGCTGACTTGAAGTCGTCGCGAGTTCACGCACAGTTCATCTTTGCCCAAAGCGAGTGGAACGTGAAGGATCTCGGAAGTGCAAACGGAATTCAGATTAATCAAAAACGCGCAACTTCTGGAAGAATTGTTTCGGGAGATGTGGTGAGCTTAGGGGAGACGAGCTTTGAGTTCCTAACAGCCGAGAGTCCGACCCTCTTTTTGCTTCGACCACCTCAATCGGCCGAGGAGATTCAGAAATCGAAGAAGGCTGAATCAGAACACTTGAAGCGCGTGCTTTCATTAGGCTCGGCCACAGCCACTCCAGCCGGGCAATCTCAGAGCCAGAAGAAAGTGCTTATTTACGTCGTTTTAGCGATCGCTGGCGCGCTATTCTTTCTTATGGATGATCCGTCAAGTAAAGCTAAAGTTGGATCGAAGAAAGTACGCGAAGCCGAGACACAAGACCTGAGTAAATATCTTCCTGCCGTTGCTTTGGATTCTGTGACAGCCAGAACGGTGGACCAATTTTATAAGGCAGGTTTTAGGGAGTTCTTGAATGGAAACTATCTACGAGCAAAGCCACAATTTGAGACTGTCTTGCAAATGCAGCCGAGCCACCAGCTGGCTCGGATCTATCTAGAGAACTGCGATAAAGAACTGATCACTCAGGTTGACCTTCACTTGAAACGTGGAAAGAGGGCAATGGCCGGAGGTAAATACAAAGAGGCAAAGGCGAACTTCGAGTCTGTTTTGCGGTTTATGTTTAAGGATCAGGCTAGTCCGGCTTTTACGGAAGCCCGCGATCAGATTGAGCTCGTCAACAAGATGATGAAGGGCGAGGTGAAGTAGATATGGGCGCTCCGAAGCTCACCGTTCTAAAAAATGGTCAGACATTGAAGACCTATGAAGTCTCCGGCGAGGTGGCACTGGGACGCGGGCAGGACTGCGTAATTTGTCTGGAAGATCGGGCTATTTCGCGGAAACACGCTTTATTTAAAGCCGTAGTGGGTGGCGTTCAGGTTGAGGGGCAGAGTGAATTCTCGCCTCTGAAGCTGAATGGAGCTGATTGCCAGAAGGCATTACTGAAAGACGCAGATGTAATTGCCATCGGCCCCTACCTGATTAGGGTGTCGCTAGAGGCTCAGGTTGCAGTGGCGACCGTAAGCGATGAGATGGGGGGGCGTGAACAACAGGTCGTCGCTTCCGAGGTATCGGGAGAGTCAATAGAATCGGAAGAGTCGTCAGGTGATCGTAGTGAGGCCTTCGACGAATCACAGGACGCGGTGGATTTGTCATCGGATTCATCGCCAGTTCCTGAAATGGAGTTGGGCCTGGAACCCGCGAATTTTGAAGAGTCGAGCGAAGAGGATAAGACCCGAGTGGCGTCTGTATCGAGTCTGCGAGCGACGCTGATGATCGCACCAGGTCTTGCCAACCATACGCACTTTGAGATTACGCGGGAGGAGATCTCGATTGGGCGCGGGTCTGACTGTGATATCGTTCTCAACGACAAAAAAGCGTCGCGAAAAAATACGATAATTCGTAGAGTGGGGGCGTCGTATCGGATTAAGGACTTGAACTCGGCCAATGGTACGGCTGTGGATGGAGAATCAATTCAGGAAGCCGATTTGCCTGGAAAGGCACGAATTCGAGTAGGAAACACAGAATTCGATTTTGCGGCAGTGGATGTGAATTACGCGAAGTCCGAAAGTGATTTCCTACCGATTACGGAAGATCCCGTAGAAAGTATGGATTCGGGACTGGGCTCGGACTTTCTATTGCCAAGTTCTAGCGTTGATTTGGCATCAGAGCCTCCTGTGCAGACTCAGGCCCCCTTGGAGGGATTGAATTCGGCTGGAATTACGGGAATCGGTCCGGGTGATCCGAGTCGCATGGGCATCGTTGAGAAGATTAAGAACTTTAAAACACTCCCTCCGAAGCAGAAGGTATTTGTGGTGCTTACGGTTTTTGCCGGCCTTTACGTTGGAATGTTATTGTTAGAGGACGAATCGGCGGAGCCCACGAAGGGAAAGTCCAGAAAACCGAAAACTATGGCGTCGGCACGCCCGAGTGCTGGGCCGGGCTCGTTGTTATTTGAAAATCTCGCAAAAGAGAAGCAAGCGTTTATTGAAGCCCAGAGAAATCTGGCGTTTGACTATTTTAAGAACCGTGAATACGACAAGGCTCTTTTTGAACTCGATAAGATCTTCTCAATCATTGCTGATTACAAAGACGCAAAGGACATTCAGCGATTCGCTCGCGAGGGTAAGCGGCAGTTCGAGGTGATCGACGAGGAACGCCGCAAGAGAGAAGAAGCGGAGCGATTGAAGTTAAAGGTATCGGGTCTGCTCGACGACGCGCGTGAGCGTATGGCGCGCAAGTACTACGAGCAGGCTCGTGAACTTTTTACCCAGATCACGTTGATCGACCCCGACAATGTGCAAGTGGGCATATGGAAGCGACAGATTGAGGATGAAGAGGAGAAGCAGAAGCAAGCGGATATGGCCCGGCAAATTCAGCACGAGATGAACAAAAAAGCATGGAGCCTGATTCAAGAGGGTCGCCAGCTGAGAAGCTCGAAGCGGTTTCAAGCCAGTATTGATTTATTATTGAGTGTAAAAGAACTGGGCGCGGCCGACACAAAAGTGGTTCCCGAAGCGAATCGACTTATTGCACTGTCTCGATCAGCGATAAGCGGAACTCGAGATCCGTTGCTTCTTCAAGCAAAGGACGCTGAAGTTAAAGGCGATCTGCCAGGTGCATTTGAGTATTTTCGGCAAGCGACAAAGGCCGATCCTCTGCATCCGGCGGGTTACGCCGGCATGAATCGAATTCGTACCGTATTACACGATCGCGCTCAGGCGGTGTATCGTGAGGGAATTGTAGCTGAAGGGTTTAGTGACTTTAGTGTGGCCCGTAAAAAATTTCAGGAGTGCCTTAAAATTGCGCCCAAAGACGATACTTATCATGAGCGATCGCAGAAGAAGTTAGATCGGTACCCGCAGTCGTTATTTAAGGAGGAGGGGTGAGGGATGGAAATTAAAATCAAGGCGATTTCGAGTTTTTCGACTCAAGGTTGTCTGCCGCTCCAAGAAGACCGAATTCTATCACTTCAAGAAACAGGTATTTTTGCAGTAGCGGATGGTTTTGGCGGGAAGGGTGCTGGCTTCCGAGCAGCACAGATCTCATGCGACTCCGTAAAGGCATTTTTAGTGAAAGAAGCTGGAGACGAGGAGGCTACTTTACCCTTTGAGTTACGGCCCTATTTCTCTTTGGCGGGCAATATTCTATTTAATTCGTTGATCTTTGCGAACCGACAAGTGAATGCCGAAAACCAAGGCAGGAAGGTGGAAGATCGAGGGGGCGCTTCTTTAGTGGCGGCGTATTTAGATGGTGCGGTTCTGTCGATTGCGAACGTAGGATGCTGTTCGGCATTCTTGGTCCGGGACGGCCATCTCACCGAATTGGCCTTGCCTCGAAGTTTTGCACGAATGTGCGATCCATTTGCAGTGGAGACCGACTGGACTCGACAGGTTCCTTTAATGGCGCTGGGTATGTCGGAGTCGCTTGAGCCCGAGATGACGGAGTACCGTCTGCGAGAGGGAGACTGGGTTTGGTTTCAGTCGGATGGGGTGGGTGGCGGAACGCGATGCCGCTTGCCTCATTTACAGCAAGAAGGGGCAAGTCCGACGCAAAGTGCAGAGACCTGGGTTCAGTGGATGAAGGCTCAAAAATTTGTCGATAACGCCTCGGGATTATTGTTAATTTTATAAGTTGATTAAAAGACTACAGTATTAGACACTCAAATGAGGCTAGGAATGTCCGATAAGTATAGGGAATGGAAAAAGTGAGGAACGATGTATGAAGCGAATTCAATTGAAGCATAGGCTAAAACAGCTTTGGAGTGAGGAGTCGGGACAATCGACAACTGAATACATTCTCATTCTCTCTGCCGTAGTGATGATTGCCGTGAAGTTTAAAACCACGATTACGAAAAAATTGGAGGGAATCGTGGACAAGGTAGGTGGCGATATCGAAAGTAATATCGGAACTAACTAATTTACGGGCAACACTGGCATGCAGAAGAGTCGAAGGCGGCAATTATTGCCGAGCTTCGCTTTCTGCATTCTGTCGTATACTGACTCCAGCATGATGAAGAGGTTGAGACTGATGTGGGCAGAGTTTTTAAGAGACGAATCGGGACAGGCGACTGTTGAGTATATTCTCTTGCTGTCTGGAACGATTATCGGGGCCGCTGCACTTTCAAAGGCAATTTTGAGAGGCATGGAGAACGGAATTCTTAGTTTGGGTAATCAACTACAGAAGGATTTAAAAACGGGGAGAGCCGATCTTGGCATTTGGGAAAATTAATTCTTCACCTCTCTTTCTTTCTCTTGTTATTGCGCTGGGCGGAATAGCAGCATTAACCGATTTTAGAACCGGGAAGATTTACAACTGGCTTACCTTCCCTTTTATTGTAGGTGGTCTTCTTTATCAGACTTACCTAAGTGGACTTACGGGCATGACTGACGCGCTCGCGGGATGTTTATTGGGATTGGGTCTCGGCTTTATACCCTTTTGGATGAATTGGCTCGGAGCAGGTGATGTGAAGTTGATGATGGCGCTTGGATCGTTGGGCGGAGGGCGCTTTATTCAGGAAGTTCTTATTTTGAGCCTTTTTCTTGGCAGTTTTATGGGGCTCATTCAACTGACCTGGCGAGGGAAATTAGTTGGATTTTTGAAGCGATTACAAAGTTTCCTCCGCTCGCGATTGATTTCTGGTCTCGAACCCGAGGAAATTCGATTAGATCGTACAACGACGTTACCTTTCGCGATTCCCCTCGGAATCGGAGCGATATGGACTGCTTGGAGTCATCCAGTTTTACAAGGAGGGTGGCTTCTTTGGTGACCTCGAACACTCAGTCTTCGCAGTCAGGCCAGGCGGTCGTTGAGTACATTTTACTTCTCAGTGCCCTCGTTTCAATGTTTGTTATCATCGCTCAGGGCGTGGGGCGTTTGGATCTTGCGAAGAGGCTCTCGAAGCCGCTCACTACTGATTTTGCAAAAGCGTATCAATATGGGGACATCAAAACCACGGGCCCCGACGATAGCGAAGGAGCATCCAATCATGCCCAGGCTCAAGTTCCGAAAAGCGATAACTTTAGAATCTTCCTTAGTCCGGGTCCGCCGAGGTAGTCAGACTGGGCAATCCACGATCGAGTTTCTTTTGACCCTCTCACTTCTGATGGCGTTCATTCTTCTTTACGTTCAGCTCGCGATGGTTTTCGCGTTCGGTAATTATGCGCAATACGCCACTTTTATGGCGGCCCGAGCATACCTCTCGGCGGGACTAAATCAAAAGGATCAGCAAGAGCGAGCCACGAATGTTCTGAGTGCTACGTTAAAGAAGGGGTCGGGAGATCGACTGGGGAAGATTGCAAAGGGCGAGGGCGGCGGCGACCTCGCGGGTAGCCAGTTCTTCCAGCTCGACCGTAATGCCGTAGATCGGACTTCAGGCTGGCTTCAAGGAGTCCGATATACCTTTAAGAGCCGGATTTTTTTGATTCCGCTAGGGCGGAGTCGAAAACCTGGCGAGATTACATTGAAGACGGAGAGCTATTTGGGACGCGAACCCACTTATAACGAGTGTGAAGGTCTGATGAATCAGAATGGATGGAGCTACGATAATGGATGTTGAGGGGCGTCGAGACTCACCCAGTGAGTCGGGACAAAGCATCTTAGAATTTCTGATGATGCTTCCAGTGCTGATTGGCCTGGTGGTGATGCTGATTCGGGTAAATACAGCGATTCAAATTTCTATCAATAACCAAAAGTTCGCTCGCGCGCAGGCACTTTTATTGACCTACAATAGCGCAATTTATCCGGAAATTAAATTACGCGTACCTAATCTCGATGAAAAGTCTTATAATCATATGCTTTTGGGTGTCTCCAATAAGCTTGTAACCCCTTCTGAGAAGGCACCGCCAGAGTCGCCCCGACATCAAATTTCAAAAGCGAAAGGTGGCGCGATTGACTGTTCGGGTGAAGGTGATGGCGGAGGGGGTAAGCGCGCGACCGTATGCGTTCGCAATACTGTGACGCTGTGTACTCAGCAGAATGTATCGAACACATCAGGCGGATCGAAGCCGATTTTTGTCGAGGGTGGTGTTTATAATATTCCGTCTCCGGGTGGATATTGTACTGGGCCAAGGAAACATCTCGACGTTGCTGATGGTGAGGATCAAACATGAATAATAAAGCGCTGACACTTTCCTTAATTATGGCACTGCTGGCAGTATTCTTTGTGAATAGCTATGTAACCAGTGTGGAAGAAGACCAGAAAAAGCGATTTGGTACCGAGGTTTTGGTCTTAAGGGCAAAGCAAAATATTAAAGAGATGGATACTATCGACGATACCATGTTGGATACGGTGTTGGTTCCTATAACCTTTAAGGAGCCGGGAGCAGTTTCTTGGGATACGAAGGAAGCGACCAAAGAAGTGGCCGTCGATCGTAAAGCATTGGTGGGCTCGGTCGCGATCGTATCCATAAAGAAGGGCGAGCAGATTACATTTAATAAGATTTCTGAGCCTGGAATTCGAACCGGGCTGGCCCCGCAAGTTACACCGGGTCGGCGGGCGATATCGATACCCGTGAATGAGAATACATCGGTGTCGAAATTGGTAAAACCCGGCGATCGTGTTGATATTATGGCGATGATCGACGTAGGCGGCGGAAAAGACAATCGGATGGTAAAAACCGTGTTGCAAGATATCGTAGTTTTGGCAACAGGTAGAAATGTGGCGAACAATTCGCCTCGAACGATTGAGCGAGATGCATTTGGTGGCAAGGACAAGATTAAGTCACTTACCGAGGATACGAGTTTTGGCGCGGTGACCCTTGAGGTATCTCCAGAGCAGGCTCAGACGCTGCTGATGTTACAGGCCGACGGACCTTTGACACTCTCATTAAGAAATAATGACGATAACGATCACCCAGCGATAGGCGCCACATTTTATCTAGATATTTTAGGGTCAGATGCAGGTAAACTGAGATTGCCTGCATCGAAAAAATGATAAAATTTCTACTTCCAAAAAATGGATCATCTTCGCGATTAAGACGTGCTCTGCCCGTTCAGGGCTGGGGATGGGCCTGTGTTCTTTTGTGTATTTTGCTTACGGAGTCGTTTTCGGTGGGACTGTTTGCTGCTGAGACGGGCTCAAAGAAGTACAAACGTTCCAAATTAACCAGCGATGAATCAGAAGCTTTGGCCGATCGGCGAAAGCTTTTGCTGACGACTGGAGAAGATCGTGCGGTCGATCTTGATTTTGAGGCCAATGCGGGATCGGGCGGTTTATCGATTGGTAATCCTACTTTAGTAACCACCACCTTTGTAAAAATTGGTGATAAGAGACAGATTGTCTTTAAGCCGCTGAAGGCGGGTGAGACGACTGTTACGATTCGTGATCAAGATGGAACAATTAGGCTAGTGTTTCAGCTTCGTGTAACGGGATCTAATCTGCTTCGTGTCGCCGGAGAGTTGAGAAGCTTGATCGGCGATGTGGAGGGGCTAAGTATTCGAATTGTGGGTGCGAAGATTGTCATTGAAGGTGATGTATTAGTGGTGAACGACTTTGGGAAGGTTTCGGCAGTCTTAGCCGACAAAGCCTACTCGGACGTGGTTTTGAACCTCATTGCGCTGTCGCCACTGGCGCTGCAGGTAATGGCCAAGAAGATTGAAGAAGACGTAAAGCCGATCTACCCAAGTGTCAAAGTGAGGGTTGTGAATGGCAGCGTTTTTATTGAGGGTGAAGTAGGCTCGCAAAGCGACTCAGATAAGGTAACGCGGATTGCGACACTCTATCTTCCCGAAGTACGGCCGCCTTCGTTTGCAGATCGAGACGAAAAAATGGCGCGCCCTACAGGCCCACCTCGATCGGTGATTCAGAATTTTTTAGTGATTAAAGATACTACTCCAAAAAAGAAGGATAAAAAGCTCATTCGAGTAACGGTTCACTTCGTAGAACTATCGAAGGATTATTTGAAGATCTTTGGGTTTAAGTGGCAGCCCGGCTTTAGCGCCGAGCCGACCATTAGTGTGGGACAGGGAACGACAGGGGCCACAGCCGCAACAGGAGCATCGTTTAGTGCGACCATCTCGAGCTTGGTACCCCGATTGGAAAGTCTACAAAAGTCGGGTTATGCACGAGTTTTGAAGACGGGTACAGTGATTGTGAAAAGCGGTGAACCCGCCACTATTAAGGAACAGACGCAGATTCCAGTGGCGGCACAGGCTCAGGGAGGTCAGGTTCAGGGCGCTCCACAGGGTGTAGGTATTACTGTGAATGTGACTCCACAACAGATTGGGCAAAGCGATGACATCTCGATGACGTTGAAGCTCGAGGCGATCAGCGTAGTGGGACGTCAGCCTGCGGGAGCTGCGGCACTGACAGCAACTCATATTGTTGACACACAGCTTTTCGTAAAGTCAGGAAAGAGTGCTGCTGTGGCAGGTGTAAACTCGGCTGATGTGGGTACTGATTTTAATAAGGATGATCCCAAGGCTGGCGCCTTCGCTGAGGGCACCTCTCCTCTCTTTACGATGATGCGGACTAAGAATTACCGGAAGAAGAAATCTCAATTTGTGGTTTTCGTTACTCCTGAAATCATCGAGGATGCGTCAGATGGGAACGAGGACTTGAAAAAGAACTTTAGGGTTCAGGTGAAATAGGCATGGCAGGCCATTTAATTGCAATTGTAGGCGGAAAGGGTGGAGTAGGAAAAAGCGTGTTTGCTGCGAATTTGGCAATCGCGTATCTACAGGAGTTTAAACAAAGACCCTTAATTGTTGATTTAGACCTGAATAGCTTGGGTGACCAGAATGTGATCTTGGGACAGAATCCTCCTAAGAATATTGTGGATGTATCGAAGATTCAGGGAGGCGCGATCGATCCGAAGTCGTTGGCGCCGTTTATGGTAAATACTCCCGCCGGTTATAGTTATATTGCAGCCCCCAAAGACTCGATTATTGCGCGCGACATTGATCTTGAGGGCTTGGGGCGGTTTATGAAGTCGGTCACCAACGTATTTAATTGGGTGGTGGTGGACTGCGGAAACGGCACAGAGCCGTGGGCATTAAAGACGATGGAATATGCGACCGCTATTTTTGTGGTTACCACAGCCGACGTAATTGTGATTAATCAGACGAAGCGAGTACTGGCAAAGATTCAGGAACTCCTGTTTCCGCCGGAAATGGTGCAGATCGTTTTAAATCGCTATGCTCAGAGTCAGATCATTAACCCGCAAATGATTCAGAAGAACCTGAATCGCCCGCTTTTTGCAGCGATTCCTGAGGATACAGCAACTTGTGATGCATCGTTAGCGAAGAGCATTCCAGTCTGTATAGGATCGCCTAACTCACCCATTGCGCGCGCCTATCACGACATCGTTCGAAAAATTCAACAGACAAACTTACTCGATCAGCTCTCTAAGTTAAAAAAGCCAACCGGTGTACTCGCGAAAGCGCAGGGAGTCGCGGGCGCCCCGGCGGGAGGGCCTGCGGACGCAGGGGGGGGGCCAGGAGGGCGCAGCTCGTCGGCAGCCATGGATCCTTGGACGTCGATGAAGCTTCGAATTCACAAGGCTCTGATTGAACAGATGGATTTAAAAAAGATGTCGACCGACACGGGCGACTCTAAACAGCGGGCGATTTTAAGGGAAAAGACCCAAAAGGGTATTCTCGACATTCTTAATATTGAGGACACCGGGTCTCTTTTAACTACGCGCGAGCTCAAAGCCCAGATGGTGAAAGAGGTTTTGGATGAGGCGTTGGGTTTGGGGCCTCTCGAAGACTTGCTTGCTGACGATACCGTAAGCGAAATTATGGTGAACGCTCGTGACCAGATCTATATTGAGCGATCGGGTAAAAATCAGATGTCGAAGGTTACCTTTTCGTCTGAGCAGCAGATGATGAATGTAATCGAGCGCATTGTAACTCCCTTGGGTCGGCGAGTAGATGAGAAAGTTCCTTACGTCGATGCCCGTTTGCTCGACGGATCACGGGTTCATATTATTATTCCTCCACTTGCGCTGCGCGGACCTACGATTACGATTCGTAAGTTTCCAAAAAAGCGAATTACCGATAAGGATTTAGTGGGCTGGGGAACGATGACCGAAGAAATCGCAGACTTTTTGCGGGCATGTGTCGAGGCCAAACTGAATATTGTAATCTCGGGAGGCACCGGTTCAGGAAAAACGACGCTTTTGAATGTACTCTCTAACTTTATTCCAGCGAGTGAGCGAATCATTACAGTCGAGGACTCGGCAGAACTTCAATTGGGGCAGGAGCACGTGGTTCGTCTTGAGACGCGACCGAAGAATATTGAAGGCGAAGGCGAAGTCAGTATTCGTGATCTGATCAAATGCTGCTTAAGAATGCGGCCTGATCGAATCGTAGTGGGTGAGTGTCGAGGCGGAGAGACTTTCGACATGCTACAAGCGATGAACACTGGCCACTCTGGATCGCTTACCACGCTTCACGCCAATAATCCGCGAGAGGCCTTAGCTCGTTGTGAAGCTTTGGTGATGCAAGCGGGATTGCCCATACCCATAAAAGCGATTCGAGAAACAATTGCCTCAGCTGTAGGACTGTTGGTTCAGCAGACGCGTCTGATGGACGGATCGAGAAAGGTGACTTACATCACTGAAGTGACAGGAATGCAGGGCGAGGTGATCAGTCTTCAGGATATTTTCGTATATAAGCAGGAAGGCCTCGATAAAAAGAAAAAAGTGATAGGGCGGTTTGTGCCCACTGGATTCATTCCAAAATTCGTAGAAGAAATGGAGGCGAAGGGCATGAAAATATCACGCGGCCTATTCGCCGCTAAATAAGCCATGTTGAAGGGCTTAGGGCTTTTATGTCTCGCTATCGGGATATTTGTTTTCGTCTATACTTACAGTAAGCGGTTTTTGGATTGGTTACGGTTTCAGTCGGTAGGAACCCGAGACTATGTGGTGGAGCGTCTGGCTTCGATGTTTATTGAAGTCGACCCCGATAAGGCCTTACTCGCACTTACGGGATTGAGTTTGGGTACTGGAGGGTTTGTTTTTCTTTTACTGTTACCCAATTGGCTACCGGGATTAGTTTTTGGATTTGCTGTAGCCGTTATTGCGTGGAAACTTCCTACACCCATAGTGGACCACCTTTATGAGAAGCGGGTGGCGAAGTTTACATTACAGATGGTAGACGGATTGAGTTTGATGTCGAATGGGATGAAGTCCGGGCTCTCCGTGGTACAGGCGATGGCGTTAGTTACGCAAGAGATGGAAGAGCCGATTCGGCAGGAGTTTAATTTAATTCTGAGCGAAAATAAATTGGGCGTTTCACTCGAAGACGCATTTTTAAATCTCTCAAAACGAGTAAAAACTGAAGACGTCGATATGTTTGTAACTTCCGTGAATATTTTAAAGGAAACAGGCGGCAATCTGGCCGAGACCTTCGATACCATTGTGGGAACCATCCGGGAGCGAATTAAGGTTCAAAAGAAAATTGCCGCTCTGGTTGCACAGGGACTCTATCAAGGCATGTTTATGTTATCGATTCCGCCTCTTTTGGGCGTGATGTTTTACATTACGGATCCGGATATGATGCGACCTTTGTTTACGAATCCCATAGGTTGGATGATCCTATCTGTCGTCTTTCTGCTTGAAGTGATTGGATATGTGGTGATCCGTAAGGTGATTCAAATTGAAGTGTGAAGAAAACTTAATGTTGACAAGAGTAGTCGGAAATAGTGTAATTGAAGGACGCTTTTAGAACAGGGGAAAAGAGCACATGCGCTTCTATCGTTGGGCAAAATTAGCAATTCTGGGTGTAGGGCTTCTGGGTGGCGCGGGCGGTGATTTCGCGGTGGCCAACGTGAGCCTGCGGAATGGAAATTTTTACGTGAGTTTCAGTGATGTGTCTTATTTGGGTGGATTTGAGCCCAAGATTGAGCGCGTTTACAACTCGAAGACAGCGTTTAAAGGAATGTTTGGTTGGAACTGGGGTTCTGATCTGGATGTTTATTTGGCCGTAAGTGGCGACGGAAGTGTAGTGGTGCACGAGTACGGCGGTGGCCGTGCGAATCGTTTTGCGCCAGTTGCGTTTAATGCGCAAGATCTAGATAAAGCGGTGGCTCAGATTGTAGACGCGGCAAAAAAAACCGGAAAGGTTTCGAGCGAGCAGTATGCGACTACCTATGCCAAGCGTCTAAAAGTGGATGCTGAGTTTAGAAATCTTGAGTGGGATAAGTTGGTAAGCGACGGCAGACTAAAGAGCCGTGAGCTTCCGGTAGGAACCCAGCTTATTTCAAATCAAATTGGCTATCAGTATGTGACCCGAGTTGCTGATGGCTATATGAGAAATCACGAAAGTGGACGAGTTGAGAAATTTAACGAACAGGGTAGATTGGTGAGGGTGCGAGACAAGCAAGGCAACTTCATTGATCTGACTTATGGCAAGGACGGGAAGCTGGGCAAGTTGGTTGATAATCTCAATCGCAAAATGTTTTTTACGTTTAACTCGCAAGGGCTACTAGAAAAAGTGGACGCTGAGGGCGGAAAAGAGGCCACCTTTAAATACAATACCCTGGGAGAGCTTGCTTACAGTAAGGATGTTAGCGGAAACGTATATGAGTACGGTGATGGGAAGCAGAAGAAAGGCGATGGCGGAA
>CANJNU010000002.1 GCA_947475645.1 Bacteriovoracaceae bacterium
CGATCTCTTTGGGAAGCTCCTCAAACGTCTGCTTCAAAGTTCGCTCGGCATTATAGGCCGGCATCACGACAATAACTTTTCGACCATGAATCATGCCAAAACTTTAACAGAATGGGTCGAAAATACCCCCATTTTTTTCGTCCGCTATTCGCGATTCACAGGAATTTGCATCAACTGATTGAGCACTTCCTGGACCTGAACTCCTTGATCCATCATTCGATATACACCCTCGGTAATGGGCATAGAGATTCCCCGCTCTTGGGCAAACTTCCAAACACTGCGGGTAGTTCGAACCCCCTCAGCAGTTTGCCCCAGCTCTTCTATAATTTTCTCTAACGAAACACCCTGGGCCAACTGAAAGCCCACCCGATAATTTCGACTTAAAACACTTGAACAGGTGGCCATCAAATCACCCATGCCGGCTAATCCCAAAAAGGTCGACTCTTTCGCCCCCATCGCTACACCGAAGCGAACCATTTCGGCCAAACCTCGAGTCAATAACATTGACCGCGCATTCCAACCCAATTTCATTGCATCGAGAGAACCGGCGGCGATGGCGAGAACATTTTTCAAAGTTCCTGCCCACTCTAATCCGATCACGTCGCTGGCTCCATAAACTCTGAATCGCTCAGACGAAAAGAGAGCCATTCCGGACTCCACCACTTCATCAAAATGTGATGCAACCACGGTAGCCGCTGGTTCACCTCTCGCAATCTCAGCTGCCAAATTAGGGCCGCTAATTACACCAATTCGGCGACACGGAAGCTCTTCATGAAGAATCTCAGAGACCCTCATCAGCGAGCCCTCCTCAACCCCTTTTGTGGCATGAATCAAAATTTCATGACCCTTAAAAAACTTAGCCAATTGCTTGGCCTGAGATCGACAAACGCTCGAGGGCAGCGCCCAAATCACCACGTCAGCGCCCTCCAGCGCTCGTTCAACGTCAGTCACAGCATGCACACGCTCGTGCAGAACCATGTCAGGAAAATAGCTTGAATTCGAACGAGTCGAGTTCACCCCTCGAACCTTATCCTCATTTCGCATCCAAAGACGCACTTCCCGACAGCGAGGCGCCGCTTGTTGCGCCAGCACGGTGCCCCAACTGCCACCCCCCACCACTGCTACTTTTGAATTACGCCAAAAATCCTTTTGAGTCATGCTCTCCTGGCTTTCTGCGGGGACCTTTTTCATCGATCAACTCACCTAACCCGTAACCTGTAAGTCGATTTCGATAATAATAAAGAAGATTCATATCCTCGGTCCAAATTACACCATCCTGAACCTTGGCTACCGAAGAATCATGCAACAATCCTAATTGCATAATCCCATCTGACACCCATTTTTCGAGAGACCAGTTCATGATCTCATGAGCAACATACAACTCACCTCGATCACTCATCTTCATTACACGGCGATGAATCTCGTGCGCTGCCGACAAAAACTCAGAGTAAGGTAAAGTTCTTTGCGCTAAAGAAAGTCGTAATAATCGATATAAATCAAGGTCTGGATAATGTTTCCTGAGAATGCTCATCATTGTGTAGGCTACCAAAGTGGAAGTCATCACTGTATTTTCACGATGAAAGCGATCAATTAAAGTCTCGCCCAATTGTCGAGTGTACTCGCGATCACGTTGAGGCGAGTGGCAGAGTTGTCCTCGCGTGGTCAGCCACCGGGTAGGATCAACGGTGGTTCCGTTTGGACCAATAGAACGGCCCTCTTCGTCCACCAGGTTTCCAAAAATATCGAGCGGCTTACCAATTCTTACCGTAATTCCTGTGCTCGAGGAGAACGCATTCCAGAAAAAGTTAAGCGCCTTAGCACTCGTCCACGAGTCATCCTCTTCAAAATTAATGAAACGACTTTTTCCCGCCTCGACCAGATAATCCTCGATCAGCGAGCTTGCCTCCAAAACAAAATGGTAACTCATCACCATGGGCACAACGTAAACATTGGGTTGCGGTTTACCCGCAAGTCGATTGTCGATCTCGGCTTCCAAGCCGGTACCCAAAAGTCCCAATTTCACTTTACTTTCAATTGCACCATTCCGAACTCTTCCTCCCCCTGGGAAAAAGATCGAATGAATCCCTTCCCGCAGGATTCGCGTGGAGTAGTTCTTCAGCACATGCTTATAAATCGTATTACTTTTAGTGCGATCTACCGTGTAAGCACCCAAGTGATTCATAAAAAAACTAAGTGCCGGATTTGAAAATAGATTTAGTCCAGCGCCATAAGCAAACGGAGGAAGCTGCATGAGATAAATAATGTAACCGATGAGTACGCTATCAATATTGCTCTGATGCGTTGGGACGAGTAAAATCGTACCCTTCTTTGCCAATTTCTGAAGATGCGGAACTTCACCGACAATTGCTAGTCGGCTTTGCAACGATTCGGTCATCCCCCAGGGTAAAATCCTGCGAACACTGGCCGCATTGAGAAGCCAGCTGAATGCCCAAGGTACGGCTCGAATTGCCAACCAATAAATTCGAGGGTCGAAATTACCACCAATTTCTTTCGAGTAATGTGAAAGAACCTGCTCCAAGAGCTTCATTCGCTCAACTTCGGCTGCTGGTCTCAACATTCCAGCCTGAATCTGATCCCACAGTTTTCGATCGCCCTGTTTACGGCTCTGCGTGAAAAAATTAGGCTTAAATCGCTTCAGCCTCACCCGCTCGCCATGAAGCGCATCGCCTAAGAGCACCTCAAGGGAGGACGGATCCTTCACTAACTCCTTTTTTGTCCGATCAACGACATCCTGAAGAATTAAGGAACGTGTATCGTTCAACCGAGCCAGCTGCCCCCCTTCGATAGGGAGCTGTTCAAAACGAACTGACGGGTGACTTCCTGTACGACCCGAGGCTAAAGTTGTAGCGCCGTCGTTCGAGTTCGAGTTCGAGTTCGAGTTCGAGTTCGAATCAGAATTGGGCTGTGAATTCTCGTCAAGAGTCATACGCAAAAATCATAACCCAATTCTACTCTGTGGCAGGCAATAAAACGAGCAGTCGACCTTTTTTCAGCGAAACTAAGCAAGTTCCTGCTTTCGCCTCATTACTTAGACCAGACGAACCCTTCAGTGTTGCCTTCGTACGCAAGCCAAGCGGAAACCGAACACCCCTTACCGTCACTCCTGTTACACTTTCACTCAGAGCAAAAAGGGAGATCAATCGACCTGCTTTCATGAGCTGCTTCCATTGCGATATTCTCTCCGACAAAAAGAAGTAATCTCCGTCAGTGCCATGAGCAGAAACGTGCAGAAAACCTTTTCCAGAAAAATGAGCAAGATCTTGAAGCACCGCTAGATGATGATCAGCTCTGCCACCAGTCACACCAAATGCATAGAGGTGCGTAACCTTGCGCCAGAGCGCCGATTGAACAGCAAAATAAAAATCGCTCCGATCCTTATTTCGAGGAAGATCGACCACGGCCTGAGCGCTCTCCAAAAGCTCAGATCGACTGAATACCCAACTGTCAGCATCTCCAACCCACCAATCAGCGCGAAGCCCTAATCGAAGACAAGTTTCCAGGCCCCCATCAACTGCAATCAGTAGATCTCGCCCGGATACGAACTTAGCAAGTCGAAAACCGCGCTTCAACTGCTGAAGATCTACAGAGGGAGACGCGCCAATTAAGAACGCTCTTACCACCGATCAGTCCTTCAACTTGGAAAGCCTCTGAATCTGCGCCTCCAACTCGGTTCGCTTCTTAATGAGATCGAACCTGCGACCTTTTTCTTGACTTACCAACGTTTGAGGAGCTTTGGCAATAAAGCTTTCCTTTGAAAGCTTGGCATCAATAAAGCTAATATCGGCATTCAATCTATCAATCTCTTTCACCACGCGCTTGGACTCTTCTTCAACGTTGACGAGTCCTTTCAGTGCAATTCGAAGCTCAATCGGAGGCGAGGAAATAGGAATAACGGCCTCGATCTCGTTCGGATCCATCTCATGCGGCTCGATCTTACGGATCTCTGAAAGTTTAGCCAAATGACAAATGATCTCATCATGCATCCGAATAAATGCGTCACTTGCGGGTGACTGCGTGGTGTAGCGAACTAAAAAACCTAAACGAGCAGAAATATTATTTTCGCCTCGGAAGTTTCTCAGTGCTTCAACCATCACTTTAATCGTTCCGATCGTACGCTCAGCTTCGAGCGACTTAAACTGCTGCAAAGCCGTCGGATAGGCCTGAAGCATCAGTGTTTGAATCGGAGCCAAACCCGCTTTCTCACGCGCGGTGGTTGTCACAGGTTTTTTCCAAGGAAGGGTCTGCCAGAGCTCCTCTGTGACATAAGGCATAAAAGGATGAAGGAGACGCAAGATACCTTCAAGAACATGCCGATAAGTATAAATAACCTGAATCCGAATCGGTCCATCTTCCATAATCGGTAACTTAATCAACTCAATGTACCAGTCACAGAATTCATGCCACACAAAATCATGGAGAATTCGGGCCGCCTCGTTCACTTCGAACTTCTCTAACGCGGCGTTTACGCTCACTACCACGTCCTGAAGTTGCGAAAGAATCCACTGGTTTTGGGGAATAAGCTCGTAATCTCGCTGCATCAGCCAATGTCCTGCACCTTTTTCGGGATCAGGAATGGGCAACCGCGGAGTACCTTCGGCATCTTGCTCTTCGAAGTGCATGTGAAAAAACTTCACGGCATTCCAGAGCTTATTCGCAAACGCGTGATAACCTTCCACGCGATCCATCGAGAGCTTAATATCACGCCCCTGGCCTGCCATTGCCGCCAAACAGAAGCGTAATGGATCAGCCCCCTGCTCACCGATTACGTTAAGTGGATCAATGACGTTACCGCGCGTTTTCGACATCTTCTCGCCCTTTTCGTCACGAACCATAGCGTGCAAAAAGACCTTTTTAAAGGGAACGTCCCCCATAAAATGCATACCCATCATAATCATCCGGGCAACCCAGAAGAAGATAATGTCGAATCCGGTTTCCATCACAGAATTAGGATAAAAGGTTTCAAGCGCCTTCGTTTTTTCAGGCCAACCCAAGGTTGAAAACGGCCAAAGCGCAGAACTAAACCAAGTATCCAAAACATCTTCATCTTGCTCAAGCTTCACACTCGAGCACTCATTGCATTTTTCCGGCGCAGTACGCGACACCGTCACATGACCTTGATCGCAATACCATGCAGGAATTTGATGCCCCCACCAGAGCTGCCGAGAGATACACCAGTCTCGAATATTTCTCATCCATTCGAAGTAGGTCTTCTCCCAAATCTTCGGAACAAATTCAATTCTTCCCGTCTCAACCGCCTCGATCGCAGGTTTGGCCAAGGTTTCAATTTTTACAAACCATTGTTTTGATATCATTGGCTCTGCTACAGCATCACACCGCTGACAAAGGCCCACCCGATTCGTATGGTCTTCGATATTTACAAGAGCACCCTGCTCCGTCAGATCTACCAAAATCTTTTCACGCGCTTCACTCATTTTACCCTGAGGAGCGACGTACTTAAGCCAATTATAGGGACCGGCAGCCTCAGTGAGCGTACCATCCTTCCCCATCACTTGAATAATTTCAAGGTTGTGCCGTTTGCCCAACTCGGAGTCATTAAAATCATGCGCTGGAGTAACTTTCAACGCACCACTCCCAAATTCGCGATCGACATACTCATCTTGAATTAAAGGAATCTTACGTCCCACCAAGGGCACAACAGCAAATTTGCCTTTCAGGGGCGCGTACCGCTCGTCTTCGGGATGAACCGCGATCGCAGAATCCCCCAGTAATGTTTCGGGACGGGTCGTAGCAATCACCACACTGGCATCCGAACCATCCGGATTTTTTACTCGATCGCCCGCTTCATCGACGATCACGTAAGCGATATGCCAAAGATTTCCCTTGCGATCCGTCGGGATCACTTCAAGGTCGCTCAACGCCGTTTGACACCGGGGGCACCAGTTGATGATTCGCTCTCCCCGATAAATGAGGCCGTCTTCATAAAGACGAACAAAAACTTCACGCACCGAGTGAGAAAGCCCCTCATCCATAGTAAAACGCTCACGCTTCCAATCAAGCGACGACCCCAAGCGCTTCAACTGTTCAGTAATCTGAGTGCCGTTCTCCTCTTTCCACTTCCAGATCCGTTTTAAGAACTCATCACGCCCCAGATCGTGACGAGTCAAAGGCTTCCCAGTCGGACCCTTCCCCTCTTTAGCGATCTGCTTCTCAACCACCATCTGGGTTGCAATGCCCGCATGATCAGTTCCCGGAAGCCAAAGCGTATTCTCGCCCTTCATTCTGTGCCATCGAATCAAGATGTCTTGAATCGTATTCGTCAGAGCATGCCCCATATGTAAAACCCCAGTCACATTGGGCGGCGGAATCATAATGCTGTAGGCTTTTTGCCCGGGTGCAGACTCGTCCGAGGCCTCGAAGCATCCATTTTCTTCCCAAAATCGATAAATACTCATCTCAAACTGAAAAGGCTCATAGCTCTTTCCTTGAGGACGAGGGGGCATAGAAATAAATGCTTTCACAGTCATGGATGTAGATCTCTCTAAAATAGATAAGAAAAAAAACTAGTGGTGGTGGTGCCCGTCCTCACCATGGGCATGACCGTGCTTCACCTCTTCGGAGGTCGCATCGCGAAGCGACAAAACCTCGACAAAGAAATGAAGCTCAACGCCAGCCAGCGGGTGATTTCCATTAATATGAACTTGTTCACCTTCCAAAGCTTCGACCCTAAATACCGCGCCACTTCCTTCGGGGGTCGCCGCTTCGAACTCCATCCCCATTTCAAGCTGAACATTCTTCGGAAACTGTGCACGCGCAACAATCAATTTCAAGTTCGGATCGATTTCGCCGTAACCCTCCGAGGCCGAAACACGCACCTCTTTTTTATCGCCTGGGTTCAAGCCAACGAGGGCGACCTCAAGACCAGGTACAATCTGATGCGCTCCATGTAAATAAGTAAACGGAGTAGTAGAATCGGCTTGATCCAGAACTTCACTTTCCGCGTTTTTTAACGTGTATGCTAAGTTCACCACTTTACCGTCTGCGATGCCTGCAGTTGCTACTTTTGACATGAAATCCTCGTTTTTCTCGATTTTACTTTCGTTACTTGTGGTGAATCGATCCGGCCGTTTCTGTCAACTCAGGCCAGTCAATTACCGCAGTTAATGTTGCACAATAAGCAACGATTCTGCACCATAACGCAATGCGCGTGTTAAAAATCTTTACTCACCGGGTAGAATAAATCGAATAAACTTCTTCAGTAAGCACAGGTCGCGCGGACTCGAAAACCCTCTGTCGCCACGCACATCCTTCGGGCGGCACCCTCCCCCTGAATCGCCCAAAGTAGACTTGTTGATTTGGAAACAACTCGCCCACTCGACTGCCCCATTCACGGCACCACTGAGAAATCGTTCCCCGATTGTCCGCCAATGAGAAAAAAGGATACGCTAAAAATCTATGCCTTCGCGCAGAAAACAGGGGGGCATCAAGAACTCCTGAAACCGGAAAATAGATCGCCTCTTCCCAATCCTCGTCTGCCAATACAATTAAAACGGAGCGTTCACTTTTAAACTGCGACTTAAAAATGTGCGAAACCTCACCCGATCCAGATAAGTCAAACTCAGGAATAACCTGCCACGGCTTCCAGCTCGAAATCCATCGTAGACTCGCAAAAAACATCAATACAACGGGAATACCAACCCAGAGCGAGCGTCTTAATTTCGGCTGTCCATCGATTACAAAAGCGAGCCAAGTTACATAAATCAAACCAGCATGACGCAACGAGGCATGATAAACTCCTCCCATGACATAAAGAGGTGAGGACACAACCCAAAGGAATCTTCGAACCGGAAAACTCAATCTCGATAACGGAATCATGAGTCCTATTAAAACTACGAGCGCAGACCAAGTTTTCCAGGGATGAGCGTTCCACTGAAAAGAACCCGTCCAACCATCCACACCAAGCATTCCATGGGCCATGGCTCGAATGGCAGCATCACCTTGAAACGCAAAGACCGAGCCCACCCCCCCTCCAAAACTCGAATCGGCTGGAGGTCGCTGACACCATAGCGATAATCCCAGAAAAACTACAACCCAGGCTCCTTTTCTTAGCTCCTTCGTCCAGGAGCCGCCCTTTTTCAGCCGGTCATAAACCCAAAGCGAATAAAATGCTGCAGCAATTCCGGTAAAATAAAGATGAACCCAGGAGAGCAGAATCAAAGCCAGTCGAGCCAAATTCCATGCCCGCATCTGCCTGAACTTCAGAAACGCCAGTAAAAAAAAACACACCTAATGCATAGCAGCGAGAAACCACGCCGTACTCAAAAAAGAATAAAATACCAAATATAATCAAGTACTTAAGTGGTCTTTTAAGTTGAAAACCAAAAAGAATCATCGCCGCGGAAGCAACCGAAAATACTGCCGTGAGCGACTGAAAAACCCATTTCTCGGACGAGCCCGTAATCTCATAAAGAATGCGCAAAAGAACGTAAAGGAGAGGCGGCTGACGCTCGTACCTGATCGCATTAAAAAATTCAGACACAGTTCTTGTATGAATCGAAACCAGCCAACTTTGCCACTCGTCACGCCAGGGTACATGCTGTTTGAGACATAAAATAAAAAAGCTCATCCAAACCAAGAAAACAACCCAGTCCAATCGTGACGGATTGGACTCATTTTTTTTAGGCAGGACGCTAAAGATAGACTTGTTCATGCGTCGTAGCTCCAGTAGGTAGTAAAGATGCTGCAAAATAATAACGAGAGCAAGACTTACTTAGTCACCGGCGCTGCAGGATTCATCGCAAGCACCTTCGTACGGCAACTCACGCAACAGGGCCACCGGGTCGTGGTTCTCGACGCCCTAACTTATGCAGGCCATCGAGAGAACTTAGAAGCGATTCCAGGCCCTGGCAAACTCGATCTCGTTATAGGAAACATCTGCGACTCAAACCGAGTGCCTCAGCTCCTCAAAGAATACCCCTTCGATGCTGTACTTAACTTCGCTGCAGAATCTCACGTCGATCGATCGATTACAGGGCCACAGTCATTCATCGAAACCAACATTCTAGGAACCTTTAATTTGCTTCAATGTACCCTTGCCTACTGGCAAGGATTAGAGGGCAGAAAAAAGAAAGACTTTCGCTATCTTCAAGTCTCGACTGATGAAGTTTACGGATCACTGGGACCGACAGGAAAATTTCACGAAGCACTTCCTTATCAACCCAACTCGCCCTACTCGGCATCCAAAGCTGCCGCCGATCATTTAGTGCGGGCCTGGCACCATACCTATAATCTCCCTACTCTCACCACCAACTGCTCGAATAACTATGGCCCCCGGCAGTTTCCTGAAAAACTCATTCCCCACATGATTCTCTGTGCACTTCAAGGTAAGCCGCTCCCCGTTTACGGAGACGGTGGCAACGTGCGCGACTGGATTCACGTCGAAGACCACTGTCGAGGAATCGAGCTTGCTCTGAACAAAGGTACCCCCGGCGGCACCTACTGCTTTGGTGGAAACTCCGAGCGAGACAACCTCAGTGTAGTTAAAGCAATTTGCCAGCAGCTGGATGCGATTCGTCCCCGATCGGATGGAACATCGTATTCACAACAAATTACCTTTGTAAAAGACCGATTGGGTCACGATCGCCGCTACGCTATCGACGACACACTTGCACAGAAAGAACTTGGATTTACTCGAAACTACAATTCGTTCGAAGAAGGTCTTCGGGCTACACTGCACTGGTACCTGGATCATACGCCCTGGATCACCGCAGTTACCTCTCACGCAAAAACATAACCACTGACCACGATGGGGACCTCTACAATGAAGGGTATTATACTAGCTGGGGGAAGTGGAACTCGCCTCTACCCACTTACAAAGACGATTAGTAAACAACTTCTTCCCGTTTACGACAAACCTACCATCTATTATCCACTTTCCACGCTCATGCTTGCAGGGATTCGCGAAATCTTGGTCATCAGTACACCCAGAGATCTTCCTATGATCGAAGCACTCTTGGGCGACGGATCGCAAATCGGGATCAAACTCTCCTACAAGGTTCAAGAGAAACCTGAAGGAATCGCGCAAGCTTTCCTTTTGGGCGAGAACTTTTTGCAAAATAGTGCCTGCTGCCTGATCTTAGGCGATAACATCTTCTACGGCCACGAACTCGCCAAGCTCGTAGAAGATGCCACGACCATGGAGACCGGCGCGCGGGTTTTTGCATACCACGTGAAGGACCCCGATCGATATGGGGTCGTTGAATTCGATGCTCATGAAAAAGCGATTTCTATCGAAGAGAAACCCAAAAATCCAAAATCCTCTTGGGCGGTGACTGGACTTTATTTCTACGACAAAAATGTAGTAGCTTATACTCGAGCACTTAAACCCTCCGCTCGTGGCGAACTCGAGATTACCGATCTCAACCAAACTTATCTAACAAAGAGCCAACTCAGTGTCTCCAAAATGGGTCGTGGCATCGCTTGGCTCGACAGCGGAACCTATGATTCACTCCTTGAGGCCTCGCAATTCGTTCAGACCCTCGAACGCCGGCAAGGTCTAAAAGTGGCCTGCCTCGAAGAAATTGCCTACCTCAAAGAGTTCATTTCAGGCGATCAACTCCTTGCACTTGCCGACCAGTACAAGAATAGCGATTACGGAAACTATTTGCGCCGAGTTCGTGATGAAAACCCTCGAAAATCTTAAAATTCTGATCTTTGGCAGCCAAGGACAACTCGGAAAAAGCCTTATCCACGCCTGCAAAGCCCGCGGAATCCAAACTCTGGCGTGCGACCGAAGCCAGGGAAATTTAGAGAATCCAGAGGAGATTTTTAGACTCATCGTCAAGGAGAGGCCTGGAGTCGTTTTCAATGCCGCAGCCTACACACAGGTCGATCGTGCCGAGACGGAAAGAGACCTCGCACTTACCATTAACGCCAAATCTCCACAAAAGATGGCTCAAGCTTGCGTAGAGGTAGGCGCACCCCTGATCCACTTCTCGACCGATTATGTTTACTCAGGCACAGGTGAACGCCCTTGGACCGAAGAAGACACGATTCAACCTTCCAATTTTTACGGACACACGAAGGCTCTCGGTGATCAGTGGATTACAGAGGCACACGAGTGTAAATTTCTTATTTTCAGAACTTCATGGGTTTATCACGCCGAAGGTAAAAACTTTTTTCAATCGATGCTTAAACTCGGACGAGAAAAGGAAACCCTTCGCATCGTTTGCGACCAAATAGGGTCCCCTACCTACGCCCCTTTTCTCGCCCAGACCGCACTGAATTCACTCGAAAAGGCTTTGAATTTACCCCAATTCCCATCGGGGATCTATCACGCATCGAACTCTGGCTTCACGTCTTGGGCTGGATTTGCAGAAGAAATTTTTGCACAAGCGAAGAAGGCAGGAACTCCTCTTCAAATTCAGACGCTCGTCAGAGTTCCGAGCTCTGAATACCCAACCCCTGCCAAGCGTCCTCTTAACTCAAGGTTTAACCTGACAAAGCTTGAGGCCTCCTTTGGAATTCACCCCCCGGATTGGAAGGAAAGTCTTCGCGACTGTTTCCTCGACTATTCACGATTGGAAAAATTATGAAAGTTCACTCATTAGAGCTCAACGGCCTTAAGCTCATTGAACTTAAAGTTCACGGAGACTCGCGCGGCTTTTTTGTAGAGCGCTTTAACGAGCGAGAATTTCAAACCCACGGACTACCCACTCACTTCGCGCAGGACAACCACTCCAGATCGGCCCACGGTATTCTCAGAGGCCTTCACTACCAAACCAACCCTGCACAAGGGAAACTCGTCGGCGTGACTCGTGGAAAAATTTGGGACGTCGCAGTAGACATTCGGAGAGATTCTTCTACCTTTGGAAAGCATTTCGCAGTGGAGTTGAGCGACGAAAACGGACTGATGATGTGGGTGCCCGCAGGATTTGCTCACGGATTCTGCGTTACCAGCGACTCCACAACAGACGTTCTCTACAAGGTAGACACGCTTTATAGCCCTCAAACCGAAGGCGGAATTGCCTGGAACGATCCAGAGCTGGAAATCACTTGGCCCGTTTCACACCCGAGCCTTTCGGCTCGGGATCAGAAACAGACTTCATTTGCAGATTACTGTAAGCATCCAGCCTTTTAAATCAGGATGAGAGCTTAAATCCGGCACTCTCAGAGTCAGACTTAAACGCCTTTACGGTGTCTAAGCTCATTTCAGTCAGATCTTTACCAAAGGCCGGTAGCTTTTTAATAATGTCGAACGGCACCGTGATAATTTGACAGCCTACCCGATCGGCCTGAACCACGTTAAATGCCTCACGGGTACTTGCCCAAAGTAACTCGATTTTTCGATCGTGCGATTCACAAATTTCCCGACACGCCTCCATTAGGGGCATAGGATCACGTCCAGTATCAGCAACTCTACCCGCAAACACAGAAAGAACCGATGGCGCTCCTCCCTTCAAAACTGCACACGCCGTAAGAGCTTGAGGAATCGTAAATACAGCAGTTACATTTAACTGAGTACCCGCCTGTGAGAGTTCGCGAATCAACGGAGCAGAGGACTCGCCCTTTGAATTCGTAATCGGGATCTTGACGTAGACATTTTTTCCCCAGGTTCGAATTTCTTCTGCCTGTCGCTTCATTTCAGTGAAGTCATCTGCAAATACTTCAAAAGAAATAGGCTTCTCACGAATACTCGCTAAGATTTCTTTACAAAATAAACGATAATCCTGAACTCCTGCTTTTTTCATCAGGCTTGGGTTGGTTGTCAAACCACTAATCAATGGATTATCATTCATCTCCAGCATGGAGGCCTTGTCAGCCCCATCCGAGTAAATCTTCACTTTAAGTCCCTTAAGAATACTCATACTTGTTCCTTATCTTTCATCGTCTA
>CANJNU010000003.1 GCA_947475645.1 Bacteriovoracaceae bacterium
CAAGGCCCTCGATTCGCGTGCCAAGATGGGGGAGGAAGCTTACGCAAAGCAGCTCGCAGAGCTCGGTGTAAGTGTCGAGCAGCGAGATGCGATGGAGCGATTCTTTCAGTCTTCTTTTGAGTCTGTGGCCAAAGAGTACCCGTGTCGGGGTTCGGAAGAGTTATCTCAATTATTTGAATTGATGCACCAGTCGGGACTGGGTGACTGCGTTACGTTTGATGCTACGGTACTTCGTGGAATGGATTACTATACGGGTACGGTATTTGAGATTTATGACGTATCGCCCGAGAATCGGCGAGCTCTCTTCGGTGGCGGACGCTACGACGACTTACTGAGTCTTTTCGGCAAAACTCCTCTTTCGGGAGTGGGTTTTGGGATGGGAGACGTGGGACTTCAGAATTTCTTGGAAGTGCACGCACTGCTTCCTGAGCTGGCTTCGTCGATTGACGTCTTTGTGAGTTTACCGAAGATCGAACTTCGAGCCGACTCCGAAAAAATTGCAGTTCAGTTGAGAGAGCGAGGGCTTCGCGTAATGACGCCCCTTGGCGCTGCGGGTTTTGGAGCTCAGCTTAAGCTGGCATCCAAGCACCAAGCTCGTTTTGCTGTGCTTTTTGGAGATTCGGAATGGGCTGAGAAGAAGGTATTATTGAAGGATCTGGCAAGCGGAGTGCAAACTACTATTTTGGTCAATGACTTACCTCAGCAAATTTGTACACTTTTATAATGTTTTTTTTTCTGCACAGAAAACGAATTTTGAGCGGGAGACCTTTACATCGGTCCAGCTCTTCGTGCTATCCTATGCGGAGTAAGGACGAACCCCAATGTTGATTTCAGAGAGCAGAGTACTAATCGTTGATGATATGGGCACCATGCGAAGAGTGGTAGGCAACTACCTACGCGAGCTGGGCTTTAGTACTATTGTCGAGGCAGCGCACGGAGAAGAAGCGTGGGAGCGTTTGCAAGATTCTGGATTTGATTTGGTGATCTCGGACTGGACGATGCCCATGATGACGGGAATCGAACTTTTGAGAAAAGTACGTTCGAAGGAAGAAACGAAAAAAACACCTTTCGTACTTCTGACGGTTGAAGCCGATAAATCGAATATTGCCGAAGCTTTAAAGTACCAAGTCGACGGTTACTTAATGAAGCCCGTAAGTTTTCCTACTCTTTCAAAAAAACTGATCGATGTGTTCAAGCGCATTGATATTGAAATGAGTCAGGACCTACAAGTGGCTACGAACAAGGTAAAGATTTAAGCGTCTCAAAAAAATCGATCATCGAGGAATAAAGGGCCACTGGCACTAAATCGGGTCTTCCTGGTACGGGTTGGCTCATTTCTTTTTCAGTGAACGTGCCTAGAATCGCGGCCGCGGGGATTTTTCCCATCAGGGCCGCCTGAATTCCGGGAGGCGAGTCTTCGACCGCCAAGCAGTTTTGAATGTCTTCGCCCAAGCTTGCAGCAGCCAATAAATAGGGCGCAGGATCGGGTTTGGGCTGGGGTGCGTCGTCGCGCGAAATCACTTCATCGAAATAGGGTCGAAGCCCAAGTAGATTGAGCGAGGCATGAAGCTCACGCGACTTTGCGTTCGAAACCACAGCTGTTTTTACGCCCTTTTCTTTCAGCCATTGAAGTCCTTCGCGAACGCCAGGGTTGGGTTGAAGGGAACTTTTAGCAAACTTCAGGTAGATATCGTTTTTTCGAAGGGCAAGATCGTGAGGGTTGTACTCAGTTTCTGACCATCCGGGGCGATGGCGATCTAAAAGCATGACCATAATTTCGGGAGCTGTTTTTCCTACCCATCCACGAATCTCGGATTCGACATAAGGCAAATCAATTTGAGCAAGAAGCACTTTCCAGGCCGACCAGTGAAGCGGTTCGCTTGCGATTAAAACGCCGTCGTTATCGAACAAAATGGCTTTGGGAAGAACACTGAGTTTTTTCATAAAAGGTTGCTGGCAGATTGGATCGAACCTAGCGAAGAGGCAAGCTTTGAAGTAAGTACAGGCGCATGTCACAAACGATTTCAGCGCTAAAAACTGATGCAAAAGCTCAACTTCCGACTCGGGCTCACCCCGATGATGCCGGAATGGATCTTTACGCTCTGGAGGGTGTTACTGTGCAACCGGGTGAAGGCAAGATGGTTCGCACAGGTGTTGCTCTGTCTCTGCCCGCGGGACATGTGGGCTTAGTGGCTGATCGTTCGTCGCTGGCAAAGAAGGGCTTAAAGACTGCAGGCGGGGTGATCGACGCCGGATACCGTGGCGAAATTCAGGTCGTGGTTTGGAATCTTTCGAGAGAAATCATCGAAGTTCGCGCAGGCGATCGCTGCGCGCAATTGTTGATTTTACCGGTCATTTTGCCGCAACTCGTCGAGGTCGCCGCGTTCGAAGAGGTCACTCATCGCGGATCGGGTGGATTTGGAAGTACTGGCGTGTAACTGCGCCATCTCGGATTCGTTGAAGAATTTTGCGGGCAAAGCGATGTGTTCAACTTCTTCGTCGGCTATCGTTTTAAAAATGAGCGCCGTTTTTGCGTCTGTTTTTTCGAGTGCCTGAGAGAATCGTTCGCCGGCTTTGCGGCCCCGCTCTTCGGCCACTGAGATCGCAAATGCGAATTCGCGCGCCGATTTGCACGCCACCAGCGAATGCCAAAGGTGATCGGACACTTTTCGTCCAGGAATCTGAATTCCGAGCTCACTCATGCGCTTCAAAAGCATCTGAAAATGACGATCTTCGATGTTCGCAAACTCTCTCCAGGCGTCTCTTAAGCTGGGATCGGCGTCCGTAAAGTGGTGGGCGCCCCATAGAAAGGCTTCGCGAGCCTGAAACTCGGCAAAAGCGGCGGCCCGCATTCGATCGCCTATTCCATCCAGTGCATGAATTGAGCGCGGGGCATCGGCGTGGGCCGAAACGGGAGCAAGTTCGAACGGTGCCCAGTCAGGAGTGGAAATCATTGTTTGCTCATTCCCACGATCGTTTTAAAGTGGGTCGCGGTCAGGGCCATGCACGAAAGGCGACTTTGCTTGATCAGGGGAAGTGATTCCAGGTCCTTTCTAGCCTTGAGTTCTTTTAACGTAACGCTTCGAGGAAAAGCTTCAACGGCTTTTAAATCGATTTGCACCCAGTCGCCTGCCATTTCGGGATCTGGATCGGGATAGGCCGTTCGAATCACTTCTGCCACACCCACCACCGCGCGTTCTCCGCCACTGTGATAAATCAGCGCTAGATCACCCACTTGCGCTTCACGAAGCGCATTTCTGGCTTGGTAATTTCGAACGTGGTCCCAGTTCGTCTTTTTATCTTTTAAAAGTTGAGTAAAGCTATAGGTTTCGGGCTCGGACTTAAAGAGCCAATACTTGGAAGTGGCCATGGATTTGAGATAGCCTGAGTGGGCCCGCAGCGCAAGGGGGGGCTGATTAACGATTGAGGTGAGAGGCCGGGGCTCGTTGAAGCTCGATTTGCCGCCCCAGTGAAGGGGTTTGCGATGAATCCTGGGCTTGAATGTGAAGCTTCGAGATACTGACCTCTTGATAGGCAACGAAGCCTAGGATCACGACCACAAAAAATGACCACCAAATTTGTCTGCGAACGTGAGCGTCTTCTACCTGTACGAAAGGATGATCAAAATAGGAACGCGTGGGAGCGGGGTCCATCCTTTCAAAAAGATGTACCGGCTGACTAGGGCGTTCTACGGCGGGTGATGAGGGTTTTCGACTGCGGTTCACGCTCTTGAGTGTAGCGGCTTAAGTTTGGTCGTTGCAACTGTGTCGCTGCTGACACCACGCTTTTTTTCGTGCAAACTCAGGGTGTGAAACTTGCTAACACTTTCCGAGAACTTTTCTTTGCCCTTCATCGCGTGGGCTATCGCTGGGCACTGCTTACGCCCGATCAGTATTTGTCGTGGAAAAGAGACCACATGGAAGTGCACCAAGGACTGCAGAGGTTTGTGGCGGGGTGGCATGCCGGGCACGAAGAGAGTACGGTGCGCGAGGAACTTTTGACGGAAGGATTATCGGAAGAAGCTGCGAACTGGATGATCGCCCAGCGTCCGCTTGTACACTGGATTCTCGGTGTTCCCGGAACGAAAAATGCTTGGGGTAATGAAGGTTTCTACGTAATTCACCACCACCCCCTTCATGCCGAGGCGCATTCCAATTTTGCTTATTGTGGAGTGGAGTCAGAAGTTCTTCTGCGAGGCATTCGTGCGCTCGAACACAGTTTTTCAGGAAAAAAAGTACTCGATTTGGGAAGTGGTGCGGGTGCGCTTGCGTTTGGAGTGCAGGCTTGGGCGTCTGAGATCTTAGGAATCGAGATTCAGCAGTCGGGTGTGGAGTGGGCCCAAGCAGTCGCTGATGCGCAAGGGTGGTCGCATCTGAGTTTTCTTCATGGGAAGATCGGTGATCGTGCGACCCACGAAAAAATTCTCGCCCGAAGTGCACAATGGGATATCGCGATTTGTAATCCACCTCTCGCGATCCCTTCCGGAAAGTCCCGCCCACACCGTGACGGCGGGCGAATGGGAATTGAGATTCCCCTGTTATTTCTTAGTGCGGCTGCCGAATTTCTGCGCCCGGGGGGCGAGTTCATTTGTGTGACTTCAAGTCCCGTCGTGAAGGGAAAATCGCTGTGGTTCGACGCGATTGAAAGGGGCCCTGAAAAAGCGCAGTGGACCATCGAGGAGCGAAAGCTCGTTGATGCGCACTTTAATCAATCGCTCTACCGAAAAGAAGGCTACGCCCAATTAGGTGTGGAGCGAGTTGAACTTTGGTTTGTCCGGCTTCGCAAGCGCGGCTGATGTTGTGCGAGTCGCGTAAACTAGTCCTGCGAAAACGGATGCAGTGAAGAGAAGGGTTCCCCAAAGGCCAGAAAGCATGCACATGCCCAAGGGTAAAAAAAGGCTTGCTCCGTACAGGGTGAAGTCAAAGTTCTTCGGAAGTTTTTCTTTCCAGTGGTGAGCTCGAAAAAGCTCGAGCGCAATCATGAGCAAAAAACCTGTAAAAATCCAGCCAATCAGATTGCGCCAAGGCATTCCGTAGTAGGTGCCTGGTTCTTGCCAAACCCAAAACGGAGCAAGAAAACTCATTGCTGGATCCAAGGTAAGATCCCAGCAGGAGAGAAATCCCGAGCCTAATAATACACGTTTCCAGTTGAACCGGGACATCTCGACCAAAGGAGACGAGGGGGGGCTTGCCATCCAAAACGAGGGAAGGGCCATGGTGAACCAACTCAGAGGAATGAGGTAAGGAACTTTACCAGCAATTTTTGGCCCCAGAAGCCCCGTGTATTCGTATTTTCCGAATGGAATGCCCCAGCTCGTACCGCCAAACTCCATTGCAAAGCTCAGGGCGTACACGGCAATAAATGCCGGAACCCAGCGAAAACGGTGAGTACTCATGAGGGGCGTGATCATGGCCAGGCCGGCTAGAGCCATTTGCAGACGTGAGAAGAGCGGATACGAAACCGCAAAGATATCTTGTGTCCATGGCCAGCGAGCTAACAGCGACGGATGTTTGACGAAAGTGGCAAACCCAAATAGCGAAGTTGCATTCACAAGCAGCAGCAATATCAAAAATGCCGTTAACGGCGAGCTTAGCAAGCGCACAACATTTCTCATGCTGTGAGTTGTAGCATGAATTTCTGAGGTCGTCCCCCACTTATGGTAGAGGGGTTGCGTCAAAAAACTAACAAAAAGGACTCCCTCCGTTTTGGTGACCAAAAGGGAGGGAGTCCTTTTTGTTAGTCTTTGGTACACTTGAAGAAGAGAGGTGCTCGTTATGAAGGTGAACACGGAAGTTCGCAATGCTCGGATTCTATTCTCGGCCCTCGCGCTGGTGCTTGCTTCGCAGGTGGCGCGCGCCCGGCAGGTCATCAATGGCGACGTCATCTATCCCGTTACCGCTCGAGCCGCGACCGAAAGGCAGTCCGTGCTCGACGCCCAAACTCGCGCCGCGCAGCTCGTTGCCATCGAGTGTGGCGCGCCTCCGCTCGCCACACGAATCGACTCGCTCGTCTCGCGCGCGATCGTAGGCCCCGGCGCGGGCGTAACGGTACCTCCGTCCTACGAGACACATGTCGAAGTCAGCTTCTCCATCGCTGATTGCGAGAAAATCCAGGACGCCCTTCGCAAGGGCCGCGCGCTCCCACCTGGCGCAACTCATCCTGTGCTTTCGCAGCTGCTCGCCCCAGCACCGGCCGCGCCTGCGCGCGTGCCCGCTGTCGCGACGCCCAGACCCGAAATTCTTTTTACCTCCTCACAACTTTCGTCGCACGAGGCCGCCATCTCGGCCCGTCTCGAGCAGCGCGAACGCGAGCGATCGGCATCAAGGAATCTTCACCCAGCACGAACAGATTCCCGCCTAGAATAGGGAGGTGCGTTTTGCGCCATTCCTGGGTCTTTTCTTCAGTGTATTTGTAGTCCTCTTCGTTCCCCGTGCGCGGGCAGATCAACCTGCGCCCGCAGGAAAGCAACTGGTCGGCATTCAAGGATTTTCACCTCGCGAGCAAGCACAGCTCGAGGAAGGCGTAGCTCGGTGTTGCGGAAACCCTGCGCACACCACTCGTCTTAACTCGCACTTTCAGTGCAGTCACCCCGGAAGTGAAGCTCAAGCGTGCGTGATTCGACTTCGCGAGGATGCGAAGCACAAGACCCTAACCGGCTACGTTGAAACTCGCCAAAAGCTGCAAGAAAATGCAGACGACTTTCGATACTTTCAAAGCCAAGAGATCCGCACTCGGTGTGCGGGACTCGACTACGGCCGATGTGCGGCTCAAGAATTTCCAAAACTAAAAGAAGCTCAAGCTTGGGCACATGCTGAAGCGACGGTCGGAATTCTCGAGGCCGCATGCATTAAAAGCTCACAACGTCAGGATGCGCAGTTTTGCTCAACTCCCGTGGCCTATGCTACTGGGGGCAGCGCCAGTGCAACACCATCGGCCACCCCACCTAAAAATTGCGTACCAAGGCGAGCACTCAGTGGCGAGCTTTCTGAAAGCTTGGGTTCTTGCCTCACCGAATGCGTCGACCCCATTGGGGTTCCCACCCCCGAGCAGCGCTGTAAAAGCATGAATGGGCTGAATTTGAAGGAAATGGTAGACCCGCAGATAATGCAGGTCTTGGCCCTTCAAGATGGCGAGACTTTGGTTACGGTAGCGCGTCTCAAATCACTCGAAAAGCTCGTTACCGCTTATCGACTTCAAACAGGACAAGTGCTCAAAGAGTCCGAAATGCCAAAGTCGTGCGGAAGCGAGGCCGCTTCTCGGCTTCAAAAAATTCAGGCAGCTCGTTCGTCGAGCGAGCCTCCCATTTTTGCGCAGAGACTCGAAGAACTGACGCAAAACGCGGCCATCGCTCGAGCCCTCGATCTTTATGGTAAGAAAGTGTGCGATCAAGCGCGCGAGTCAACCGATTGCGCCGAAGTACCTGGGCTTCATCAGTCCAACTGTTCCGAGCGGGGCGATCTTAAAGTGCAATGCTCAGAAGTTCAGAAAGAGCTCCACGAGTTCATTGTTTCGCATCCGACTCTCGCAGTAGAAGGCCTGGCCAAACGTTTAGTCGACGCCGCACAAAAACAAAGTGCAACGGAAGGCTTAGAAGTACTTCAGCAAGAAGAGAAGAAAAAGATCACCTTAGCTCTCGACGAACTGTGTTCGGCCGATTGGAAATCTCTTCTTCGTCATCCGATCGGAAATGCAGCCGCGCAAGAAGTGGTCGATTCAGGATTAGTGGGAGCTTGGGCAAAGAATTGCCTCGATTCGAGAAAAAACTTTCCGCAAGAAGTTTGGAAAGATCTTCCTAACGCTTGCATGGCGGCGTCGGGTGCTGCTTTCATTGCTCCGCAGGCGGGATTCGTTCTGGGAGCGACGTGCTTTGCTGGTTCGCTTTTGGGCTTAGGAAAAGAACTGCAGGAGAATCGAGAGCATCAGCGAATGCAATGGAACTGCCAATCGGTGGACAGTAGCGCCTGCCACCCGGAGAGACTCAGGCAACTCGAAAACGAAGCAGCGGCATTAGTGGCAAATGTTTATTTAACAGTGGGTTTAGAGGCGGCAGCCCCGGCCCTCACCGCCGGAGCAGTAGAACTAGTGAAAAAGGCGCTGACTCTGACTTTCGCATTCAAAAGAAAGTTAACCCCACGACTCGCGCGCGAAGCGATCGAAGACTTAGAAATGGCGCTAGGCGAGGTGAAGTTTAATCGAAGTGGTCCCGGCGGCTCGGGCGTGGCCCTTCAAGCGTTGCAAAGAGACCGCGAACAGGCCTTGAAAATACCGGACGTTCAAAGTAACTGGAAGAAACTGGTCGATAAACTAGGATCGAGCGATAAACCTTTAAAGCAAAATGGCGAGGACATTGCGCTTGAATGGGTAGCGGTGCAGAAAGGTTTACCCTTTCGTTCTGAGAGCGGCCGCGAGTTGGATCAGGTTTTAGAGAAGGTCCCGGACCTGAGTATTTCAAGTCTTCGTCAGTTTCGCGAAAGTCGATCTTTGAAGCCGCTTGTAAACTTTGAGGGAGGAAACGCCTCTGTTAAACTCTCGATGGAAGATATTCAAGCGCTGAGAACCGCCGAAAGGCGATATACGTTTATGCTGAATCGAGCCACAAATGCGGGTGAAGACGACCTCAGAAAGTTTGCAGCAAACCGGCTCATAGCAATTCAGTCTACCGTCCTTCAGGCTCGAGGAATCGCGCACGAAGTGATTTTGTCTCAGAATCCTGTAATCGGTCTGTATTTGCAGATACGTTTACTGGGCCAACAGCCCAGTAAACCGCAATGGGGTAAATTTCTTACTTCGATCAACAAAAAGCTCGACCATACGGTAGGATTTGCGCCCGAGCTAGTGGGAGCGGCTGGCGGAGTTCGTGTGAATAAGGCCTATTTTCAGGGGTTTAGGCCGATGGATGCAATTTATCTGGGATTAGATCAGGCTTTTTCGGATTTGAGTTACTCAAAAAACGAGGTTTTGGCCCACGAGGTGGTGCATGCCTCGCGCAATATTGTAGCGGAAAATACTCCCAGTGCTCAGATTTATGGTGCGCGATTTCGTTTAAACGATGAGCTAGGTATTTATAGTAAGGGCTTTAGTTTTGACGAGTTAAGAGCCTATTTAGCTGGGAACGAGAAGAATTTTCCAGGAATGAAGAAAGGTATCGCTGCCTCTTTTCTAGACTATGAGAGCTCGTTGAGGACTGGAACTCAATTAGCAAAGAATGCAGAAGGTCAGAGTTTGCGGTTGCAGCAACTGTTTCAGAATTCGACTGATACCGAATTGAAAGAGTCGATGGTGGTGAGTGGTGTTCAGCTGGTAGTGAAATATCCTAGCGAAAAGTCAGCTCAGTTCAATCACTTGACGTTTTCTCAAAGTCAGTCGGCCACTTTTTTTAGACTGAAGCGACAATTTAGGGATCAGCCAGAACAGCAAATTCAGGAGATGCGAAAGTGGCTCAAGGCTCAAGCCGATCAAATGCAGGGCATTGCCGTCGATCACCAAGTACACTCTCGGTTTCTGATGGATCTGATGAACCAACGGGGGGTTAAAAACGATCCCGATATGATTGAGGCCATTCGGCGCGTGCACCTGAGTCGATGGGCCAAAGAAAAGAATTCAGGATCAGGACTGAGCGGAACCGATCTTCGGGCCTACTACGAGCAGGTTTATGAAGAGGAACTGTCTCGGCAGATTTTAAAAAATAATCAATAAATCAATAGCTTACCGGCAGAACTCTGTTTAACTCTATTCTTGACTAAAATGGTCAAGATACGATATAAGGGGCGGGTCGAAAGGATTCTTCCATGCCCGGATTCAAAACTTTTCCGAGTCTCGTTCTATTCTTCTCGCTTCTAATGGGGGCGGTACCGAACGCTCACGCAACCGACGCGGGTACCTTCACGGCAAGTGAGGCGCAAAAGTACTTTGCCCGGGCCATTCGCCCCAGCCAGTCTCAACTTATCGGAGATTGGCTTTTAGTGGGGCGCGCTGCGAGTTCGGGGCCGGTTGGATACGATTCGAACGGACTGAAGTTCGAAGACGATTCTGAAAGCACGCTTCAGTTTGCAAAATCGACCACGTTCGAAGGCGACCCGGTGTTACTGGCCGGAATGATCGGATTTGGAGCTCAAGACGCAGTCTATGGCCCCTTTGCCGTGAAGCCTACCGCACAGCAGATTTCGTTTCAGGTCAGCCATTTCGACCAGCATTGCAGAGTGGTAAAAAAAGATTCGAACAGATTGATTTGTGAATTAATCAATGAAGGACGCGTCGTTGAGTACCATGGTTATGAAAAGAAAAATTAATCTCGTTTGGGCAATCGCCATTTTGCATATCGGTGACTCGCATTCGGTAGGCCCATTTGGCCGAGAACTCAATCGCGAGCTGCGTGCGCTTCCCGATACTCAAGTTTCATTTTATGCCAGCTGTGGCGCCGTTGCGACGAGCTTTTTTAACGGTTGGACCACGCCTTGTGGTTACTTCCAGCAAGATGCCCAGGGTGCAGTGATTGACGTGAAATCACATTCAACAGCGCGAATCGAGCCCTTGCTGGCGCAGCTTCATCCGTCGTTGACGCTCGTTGAGTTGTCGACGAACTATTTTTTGGGTTGGGGTAAAGAGCGCGCCATTCAGGACATGGAGCATATGGCCACTGTGATTTCACAAAGTGGAAGCGACTGTTTGTGGATTTCAGGGCCTGATACTCGCCGATTTCATTCGCAACAGGGCAAGATGCTGGATTGGGTGAAGACAGCTGTGGGCTCGAAATGTCAGGTGATCGATGGCTCGGCCACCACCTCTTATCCCGATCAGGGCGACGACGGAATTCATTACGGCCGTACCAAAACCGTGCAGGCTTGGGTCGATCAAGTGATAACCGAAGTGAAGAAGAAGTTGTAAGGCGGGGTGAGGGGGGCTGGCTCTCTTACTCAGCCTTTGTCCTCTGAAGTTGCGCTAACTGAATGAGAGTGGGAATCCACTGTTGGCCTGCATCGCAGATAAACGGTTGGCAGGGAAGATGAAGGTCGTAGTCGTCGAGAACAAGGCAGGTGTCCAGAGTGAGGCTTTGGGTCTTGATGTGGTAGCGTACAGCTGCTTGCTTGTTGGCTGCAAATGGGTGTTGGAAAACTAAATGGAGTGAATTCGACACCTCATATTCTTTCTCAAGAATTTCGAGCGGGGTCTCAATCACGTTTTGACGGGTCAGAGCGAATAAATCCTCGAGCGTTTGATACATTTTCTGTTTTTGTTTGTCGCCCCAGGTTTGCCACATTGTAATGAGGAAAATCTGGGGTTGATGCTGACTGATCAGATCTCGAATGACTTCGACTGCGAGTCGATCGGGTTGTCCGCCTCGAATGAAAACGCCATCGAAATCGAGGAAGAGGTTTTCTATTTTCATCGGTTCAGTTCCTTTCCCTAGCTCAGCCAATAGTAGGGAATGATGAATGTGGAATAGTCGCGAGTTGACGCTGTATCTGTTCGGCATGCAATTGCGACTTTTGCCTGCGGATATTTCTTTAAAAAGCTTCGCGCGCTGCCGAGAGCCTTAAGAGTAGGCTCGGCTCCATCACAGGGTATGATTCCCAGGTGTCCCCATTCAGTCTCAAAAATAAGAGGGAGGCTGGTCTTGGTTACCGTGCCTTCGGTCTCGATCGCGCGAATGAGGAATAGGGCTTCAAACGCATTCAGAAGCTTTTTCACAGTTGCAGTGGAAGTCTGTCCAGCCCGTGCAAGTTGCTGAAGCTGGATCGGTTGACCTTGATTCTGGGAAAGAAAGGAAGGATTTCAATATTCACGAATCGATCCTGTAAAAATCAGCTGCCCTTTTTTGGGATGAAGGCGCACCCATTCTTTGGCGGCTGGAAACAAAGCCGGACAAAGTTGTGACTCATCCACAACAAACGGAGGCTTGCGATTGTTCATACCTAGGACGTGCATGAGGCATCCGTTCATTTTACAGGTTGGCCTAAAAATGGCAAACCCATTGTGTGTTTTTAGGCTAACCCAAATTCACGCCCGTCCCGGCTGACACACTGTTGTGAGTGACGCTTTCAAAGCATAATAAGGATTCCGAAATAGGGGGCGAATGATCAGCTTTTCCAGCGTTCAAGGATACGTGGCAGACTTTCCATGGAGTGACTTCGGTCACTTCTGCATGGTCGCATTCGCTGGCTTCTCCTCGTTTACTTTAGCGGCGGTGATTGTGCCCCCGCTTCGGGGTTTAGGCCTGGCGAGCTATGGACCATGGATGGCTCTGATTCACCTTTGGGTCGTTGCTACCTTTTTGAGGCTTATCTATATTCTCATTGGTGCGGGTATTCCCACCCTACTTTTTGAGGTACTCTTCTTTGCCGTTGGAAAAAAAGTACCGGTCGATATTCAGTGGGCCCATGCTACCTATTTTCATGTTTGCCTGCGATTTTTATTTTATCTCTTTTTAATAACTG
>CANJNU010000004.1 GCA_947475645.1 Bacteriovoracaceae bacterium
AAATCGGCCCCTTGTTTGCGCAAATGATTAACGTCTTCGGCCGAGAGCTTATTGTGAATCGAAACCACAATAAATGCCTTGGGCGAAAAATGTCGCGCCGTTGCGGCATATTCCCCCGGAGAGATCGAGCCCTTCTCTCCATCGTGACAGGCTACCATTACACGACACTCGGCTGGTCTATCCACGTAATCGTCGAGTTTGTCCCACAACAGAAACGAGAACTTAAACTGCATGGCAAGCCAGTTCGCGCGCTGCCTGAGTGCCGGGTCGGCTGTGATCATCCCAAAGTCGACTGAATCGGTGGCCTTAAGCATATTAGAAAGCAAACCCGATGGTAAGCTTCCCTAAAGGAATGATCGTCGTTTGAGCTGCCGTAGCCGTAGTTGTAGTCGACGCACTGGAGAGCTGAGTCAGTTCGAAGGTTGCACCCAAATCGAGCTGCGTTTTAAAACCAAAATGCTGGGACATCCAAAAAACATACTCAAGCGACAAAACAAGATCGCCATACAACTGAGGTACCGGACAAGCATCAAAACAAAGTCCGTCAATTCTGCGAACTCCCACGCCCGGGCCAAAGTTAAGTTGATGAATGGATCCCGAAGCCGATTGCGAGATCGCCACCGTAGGCTGATATTTTACCATGGCCGTAAGCGACGATAAAAAAATCGCGGTACTTGCGCAGGCCTCGATAGCCACCGAACTTCCCGGATGTCCTTCTAAGCACAAACCCAAAATATCCGGAATTCCCGGAAAAATAAGTTCGATATCAATAATGCGATGAAAGGGCAGCTCAGCAATGCTCTCGCGAATTCGACTGCGAAGATCTTCTGGAATAAAACGAGCCCGATCCAGCTGAGCATAGGCTTGCTCTTGAACTTCGCTGGCGTTCGCCATGTAAACAGGCGATTGCAGCACGTCAGAAATGAGATCCGCGCGAGCGCTCATGGCCGCACTTCCCGAAAGAGCCAATACACCAAAAATCATAAAACTGAAGAATCGTGACATCCAGAGCCTCCGTCTATAAAAATCTATGGTTCGCACGCCCCTGGTAACACAGCTAAATCCGACCGAAAAGAACTACTTATTCGAGCTCAGAGATCAACAGCAGAAACCCACCCGAAACGAACGAGCCTACCGTTAGTCCTAAGCCCTCGAAAATAGTAACTAAATCTCGTTGAACGGGCAAACGAAGCGCATAAAACACTGCCGCTATCCCTAAGCTAAACATTAAAATCCAGCCTAGGCGTAGCGCCATTCCGCGCAAGAACCGAAAGACCAGGCGGCCGCCTAGGTTTCCAGCCACCCCCCCGGTAGCCCCCGAAAGCAATAACGTCGACCACGGAACAGATCCACCCGAGGTGGCCCGAATCGTCATATAGGCCAAAATGCTCATCAAAGCCGTGGCCCCTACTCCCAGGGTTGCTCCCAACGAAGCAGAACGTAAAAAACGATTACGATCAGTTTGAATCACTCAACACTTTCCCTAATGTGTACTCATGCAAGCCCGGGCGATCGTGGTCGCGATGAAATCCTTCAAAAAAGTACCCTTGCTTGAGCTTAATAAAAATCATGGCTAAATTACTGGTGTAAATCGTAGTGACCACTTTTTTAAAGCCCCGGCTTCTCACCTCGTCCTCGATCGCTTGCGAAACAACGGCTCCCCAGCCCTTGCCTCGACAATCGGGATGAATCACTGTTTTTGCCGTCTCGGCAAGAAAAGGTGTTTTTGGAATATAACCCGAAACCCCAACTTTTTTGCTGCCGTGAAGCGCCCAAAACATCACCACGCGGCCATTCTTCAGCGCGTCGTCTTCGAGAGGTAACCCCAAAACCAGGTTTCCGTTTACAAATTCAATTAGCTCGCTACGAGCCTCAAGCGAATTACGATCGACTTCCACCAGCTTTAATTCATGTTTAGAAGCTTTTTTATGTTCCATGATCTGTTCCCAACTTCTTACTTCAAGCCGCTGAGCTGATCTTTTTGATCCTGGGCTGCAAGCTCAGTAAAACCGCCTAAAACTGTACCATCTACAAAAATCTGAGGCACGGTTTTCATACCCGACCTCTTAAAAAGCGCATCCCACGCTTCATCATCTTCGTCGGTAATTTGAACTTCTTTGTAAGCAATTCCCCTGCGAACCAAGAGCTCCTTCGCCCGAACACAATAAGGACAATAGGTGGTGGTGTAAACAAATACGCGCGGATCGGACTGCGCTTTCAGAGAGAGAGAAAGTCCGGCTGCGTCTTTCAGAACTTGATCGAGAAAACCCAAAAGCTCGATTTGCTTCTCCTTGTCGTCCACCCAAGTTTTCGTCGACTCGTTCCAGTTAAAGTGATGGGCCTTTCCCTTCGACGCCAACGCCAACCAAAGCTGGCGCACCGACGGCTGGGCGCTTAAAATGCAACGGCTTTGATCGGCGAAAGTGAGCGTCATCGATCCTAATGCCTGAACGCACTCAGCCACGTCTGGGTCAACATCGGCGGCCAAAAAAGCCTTCTCGATCAGGTCTAAGGTCATCTGCATGTTCTTACGAAATTCTAACTCTGAGAGCATGCGCAGCATCTATCATAAAGACACTCATTTTTTCCTTTTTTGTTGCTCACTTCAGAGTTAATCTGCGGCCACTATGACTCAAGCTTCCTCTTTATGCCCCTGTGGATCTGGCCTAGCCGTAAAAGACTGCTGCAAACCCTTTATTCAAGGAAAGAGTCAGGTTGCAACTGCCGAACAGCTGCTGCGAGCGCGCTACACGGCTTTTGCCCTGGGTGATATCGACTACATCATTCAAACTCACCACAGCAAAACAGTGCACGAGATCAAGCGAGAAGAAGTTCAAGAATGGTCAGCAAGTTCGGAATGGCTGGGCCTTAAAATCGTTCAGTCCGAGGCCGGCACAGTAGCCGACACCCAAGGATCAATTGTATTTTGCGCCAATTTTCGCACTCGCGGCGAAGAAAAGATTCAAGAACATTGGGAACAAAGTCTTTTTGAGAAAGAAAATGGCGAGTGGAAATTTCTCGATGCGCGCGGCATTCAGAACGGCCCGCTTCGTCGCGAGGGTCCCAAGGTAGGACGCAACGACCCGTGTTCTTGCGGGAGCGGCAAAAAGTTTAAGAAATGTCACGGTAAGTAAGAGGTACACTCCCTGCACCGCTGGTCTTCATGCGAAGTAAGGTACCTGCCTGGCTTTTTGTTACGGGATCGTTGGCGCTTTCTTTAGGGCTCTTCGGAACCCTCTATCGGTCGGCACTCCACGATAAAAAGCACAGTCTTCAGCACGTTTCTGAGGGACTGAGAGAGATCTCAAAGAACAGTCGCGCGTCGATGGTCACGCTTAGCTCGGTGGTCACACCCGACAACTTTCCCGATCAGCCGGGCTTCAAAGAGCCCAAACGCTGGATGGGAGGTACCGGAATTCTGATTCAGAAGAGTCCTCCATCACCAGACGGCAAGGTAGAGGGCTTCGTCTTAACCAATCATCATCTCGTCAAGAATGCCGAGAAGATCACCCTTTTTACCGACGCAGAAGAGAAGATTGCGGCCGAGATCTATGCCGAGGATCCGCGCACCGATTTGGCCATCGTACGAGTACCCGACCTAGGACGCCTCAGCCAAGCGCCGCCCGCTCAGTTTGGTAACTCAGACGAAGTGCGCGAAGGCGACCTGGTCATTGCGGTGGGAACACCCTTCGGACTTCCTCACTCGGTCAGCATGGGCGTAATTAGTGCGCGTGGCCGCGGCCCGCTGAGCCTACTCGACCTAGATGAGTTTCTGCAAACTGATGCCGCCATTAATCCGGGAAGCTCAGGCGGCGCCCTGCTCGACACGCAAGGTAAGGTAGTGGGAATCAATACCGCCATTTTCTCGCAACAAGGAGGAAGCATCGGCATAGGCTTCGCCATTCCCTCTAACCTCGCTTCACAAGTGGCTCAGTCACTCTTAGCTCACCGAAGAGTGATACGGGGCTGGCTCGGAATCTCAGCTCAAGACGTCAGTCCCGATCTTGCCCGATACTTTCACGCTCCTCCGCGTCCAGCACGAACAGGCACAAGCACCCTTCAAGGCGCACTGATTAACGAGGTGGTGCCCCAAGCGCTCGAATCGACTCGAACACAACTGCAGCGAGGCGACATTATTACGCACTACAATTCGCGCGTGGTCGAATCCGCGCAACAGCTTCGCCAGTGGGTCGGAGCCACTCCCCCTGGACAAATCGTAACTGTAGCCTATTTCCGAGGTAGAGAAGCCAGAATCGCCCAGCTTACCTTAAACGAATCGCCTCTTCAGGCTCCCACACACGCTCAAGCAGGCAGAAGGCCCGAACTCTTGCCTCAGAAAAAGGCTGCTCGGTTCGGTCTAGCGCTTCACGACGTACCGACCGACTTAGCCTCAGTTCTAAAACTACCCGCTCGTCAAGGCACACTCGTAATCGGAATTAATCCAGGAGGCCTTGCCTTCGAGGCGGGGCTCGTCCCGGGCGACGTTATTTTAAGCGCTAACCAAGTTCAAATTCGCAACACCGCTCATTTTGAAAAACTGAGAGAACACCTCTCAAAAAGCGACTTTGCGGTGTTTTACGTTCAGCGTGGACCCTTCGAGAAATTCTATCTCAGTGTTCGCTTCAACGAAACACCTTCGCCTCGGTCTTAAATCCAAAAATCCGGGCCGCATAATCATGAAACACGGCCGGATCATCGGCAAACTTATGCACATAGCCCAGATAAATTTTTATCAGTGCGCGCGGGTTATCGTCGAACAGCCCAATCGATTGGAACAAAGGATGCATTACTCTCGTCTTATCCACAGGAGATCTTAATATGCAAAGAAACACATGGGTTTGGGCAGCACTCGGATTTGTATTTATAGGGGGAATGGGTTCCTCTCCCGTTCGTGCAAGCGAAATGGGCACGTCGTCGGCGGCTTCCGAGGAAGCAATGATGGACGGCAATCTCAAGGAGAGTCGCATCAGCGTGCAACCCTCGTTGGGCGTGCTTTCGTATCGCGATGAAAATAACAATACAACCGCACGTGCGAGCTACGGCCTTACTCTCGACTCGAACTTATTAAAGGTGATGGACTCTACTCCCACTCGCTTTTACTTTGGGCCCTCAACTGGCGTAATATTCAGCCATCTGGGTTCGGCCACCGCAGACCTCTTCGGCTCAAGCGTCGATAACGGTAGAACCAATGGGGCGAACTTAATTCTGATTCCAATCGACTTAAAGGTCGGATTCAATATTCGCGATAATTTCCGACTCTCGGCACGCGCGGGTGGTAACCTTACCTACCGCTCTGTGGGAGACTCGGTGGCCTGGGGCGATAGCTCACAAGAGCTGGGCAGCGGTGGCGGTTGGAAGATGTTCCCGAACGTGGGTATGGATTTGGAATGGGGCGTGGGTAAAAACACCACCGTCCTCATTCGTCCTGACTACACGGTTACTCCGGGATCAGACTTCTTCTCGGGATCCGTTGGACTCGGCATCAACATGGGCTAATGCCTCCTTCGGCATGGCGATTCTCTCGACTCTCTCCGAGGAATCGCTATGCCGTTTTTTTTTAGTGCGCGGCTGCTCCCGAAGTGGGGCGGGCGTTCCAGATTCGAAGCATCAAAAAAGCTCCGACCGCTGAGAAGCCAATCATACTCGGACCCCAGGCTCCCCAGCCCAGCACATCCAGCATTTTTCCCATTCCGATTCCTACGAAGGCCCCGCCCACGTACTGCATGCCATCAAAAAGCCCCGCTGCTGTGGCTGCAGCTTTCTTACCGCCAAAATCCATCGAAGCCGTGCCCGACAGCATCGAATGAACGATACTGATGGCAAAAGAATTCATCACGAACGCCGCGATCACTGCATTCACACTGGGAGCCCTCCAGATCACTGCAAGGCAGAGCACCTGAACCAGGTAGCCCCAGAATGCAACAGGAGTACGACGACCCTTAAAAACCCAATCCGAAACGGTGCCCGCACAGAAAGCACCTGCTATTCCAGCTAGAACCACTGCAGCCGCTCCCTTTTGAAATACCGGAGAGTCGAGAGAAAGTTTCTGTGCCTCGAGCATATAACGAGGAAACCACTGTTCAAATCCATGCCGTACAAAGCCCGTGCAAAACTCGGCTGCGGCAATGGTTAAGGTAACTGGATTGGTGAACACCTTTCTAATCACATAGTTAAAGCCCACCGCTTCGGTATCGCCGCTCGATGCATCCTCAACATCGAAGGCATCGAAGCCGCAATCTTCGGGCCCATTTTGCACGTTACGGTACGTAAGATAAGCCATTATCGCAATAATGCCCGAGGGAACAAAGAACACCCACTGCCAGGGGCCCCAAGCCAAAATAACCGGACAAATTACAAAAATTAATGCCCGCCCCATCTGAATCATCGAGCCAAAGATGGCTGAAAAAACGCCCCGCTCAGAAATATGAAACCATCCAGAATTCACTTTAATGAGTGAAAGCGCGCTGTAGGATTGAAAAAAAGAATTCAGCGCCCAAATCGTCGAGAAGTAGCCAATGAGCACCGCTCCGGTTCCAAGAAAGCCCAAATAGGCCCCCAAACCAAACAACAGATTAAATACCACCGAACCACAAGCACCCAAGATCATCGAACGACGGCCACCAATACGATCAGCAATCGGCCCATTGAACATGGCCGACAATCCGTAGATCAAAAGTCCGGAGCTAATGATTGCCCCAATTTGGGTTTTGTCCCATCCAAACTGCTGCGAAAGCGCTTTATTCGCAAACGACAAATTGTAGCGGCCCATGTACATGGCCGAATAAGTAAAACCCAAGGTCAGCCAGTTCATTGCTCGGCGTTTTTTAAAAGCGCCCGTCATCGAAGCTACAGCGCTCATCACTCGGTCTCCAAAACCAAAATCTGATTCCCCGAAATACTCAGTGCCCGCTTTCCATTCAGCATGGCCACCATCTCGTCGCCGATCAATCTCGCCGATTCTTCGCTCATTACTGCCCGCTGAATCAACTCTTCGCAAGACTGTGGTTTTTGCTTCAGAAGCGGTAAAAGCTGACTTGCGGTTGAAAGATGCTTTGCAGCGATCTTATGCTTATCGGCTAAAATACCTACAAAACAGCGCAAAAGTTCGAGAGCCTGCGCTTCATCGGGAGTAGGAACATCGGCGCGTTGCTGCCGTGGCATAGCTGGCAACTCGGGGTGCTCAGAGGCGTGCTTCAGCGCAGCCAGAATGGCCTCTCCGCTATTTTTTAGTTCGCCTTTATTGAGACCACGAAACGCACTTAAATGGGCCATGTCCTTAGGCCGCACATGAGCCAAATCCAATAGCACCGCATCGTCGGCAACCCAGCGTCGCGGTAAATTCAATTGCCTCACTCGCTCTTCGCGCCACTTCACCAGTTCCGTTAAAGCAGCGTATCCGCGCTTATCAATTCTTCCCCCACGAGCAAGCTTCTGAACCAAACCCTCAACATCTGTTTCGAAACAAGCCGTATCCTGCCATTTTGCCGAGAGTTCAAGACCCCAAGCGCGGCGCCCCAGTGAATCGAGTTGTTCGAGAAGTTTTTTGCCCAGCAATACCAAATGCCCTACGTCGGCATGTGCATATTCGAGCAATTGTGAGGGCAAAGGCCTCACCGACCAATTAGTGCGGGCATGGCCTTTCTTAATCTCCACATCCAAAACTTGTTTTAAAAGTTTACTTAAGCCGATTCCATCACCCATGCCACACAACGAGGCTGCTAGAGCAGTATCGAGCGATGGCGACGCAGTCATTCCAAAACTGGTATAAAGGCATTCTTGATCGCCCTGAGCCGCATGAATGATTTTCAGAATCTTCTCGTTTTGAAGTACATCGAGAAGAGGCTGAATGCCTGAATCGAAACCACCGCGAGGCCCCGGACGATGATTGCGCTTAAACGCCTGCACGTCGACTAACCAGGACTCTTCCTCGGTTGCAATTTGTAAAATCTCAACAATCGGAAAAAACGTGCTCTCACGAATAAACTCGGTATCGAATGCGATGACCTCGTGGCCGCTCAGTATTCGTGCCAAGTCTTCGATTTGTTCGCTCTTTGAGATCAGTTCAGGATGATTAACCATTCGAGGGGTGCCGGCTTAACGATTGTTTCTGAAATGTGGAGAAGATCGCTTGGGTTCTGGGCGACCATGAGGTGATCCACCTAAAACACCATCAATCATCATATAACCCGAATGATGTCCGCTGCTGGAGGGCGCGAAATGAATCCAGTGAATAATCGCGCCGTCGGGTGAGGCGGGATAAACTTGGCCATTGGGTCCGGGCGAAGCGCCGGTCGAGGTAATATAATCGCCGCAGGCTTCGACCAACATGCCTTCTTTTGGATCGGGAATGGCGCCGAACGCTTGATTATAAACTACTTCTAACGTTTCACTTACGTCGCCGCCGACTCGAATCGAAAAATGCTCGTGTCCATTTCGATCGGGATAAACATGAACAATCTCACCCTGCACGTGGCCACGAGAATGAAATTGATTTGCAGTGCTCGACTTCCACTTCAACACTTCTGAGTTGTTCAAAGGAAGACTTCCAGGATCGCCGCCATTTTCGGCCTTGAGCGAGTAAGCCGGACAATTCGGAACCGTTGCCTTCTCTGCCTCGGCTGCCCATGCGGGCACCGAGCTGAAAATAAAAGCTAAAACCAACGACCAGTGCTGCAACTTTGCCCCGTTCATAAGTGTCCCCTCTAATTTGTCTTGATTCGGGGCACTATCCCGACCCAAGACCTTAAGCAAGAAGGAAGCAGGCAAGTTCCGAAGAAATCGTGTGCTACCCTGCAGCAGGAAGACTGACACTCACAGCAACAACGAAGACCTTAACTCGTACGCTCGCACGGGGACCGGCTAACATAAAATCAATATTGGCTCGGTCAGCCAAGAAAACTTTTAACGCGTATTCGGCTATAATTTGAGCCGCTTCCGCCTCGTGGCGCTGAAACTCCTGAATTCGAATTCGCGACCTCAACCATTGTACTCCATGGTCTTGGATCTCGGGACGAAGGAAGGGTTGCGAGAGTAACTGCTCCACATAGTCGGCAAAATCCTCTTCCTCTCGCGTTCGAGACAGCCGAAACTGATGCACAGCATCAAGGGAAGGACTATTCCTCGCTCCCTCCAAAATTGCAATTTCCTGTTCGTCCGAGAGAACTTCCAGGATTTGCGGAACCTTTGCTGTACCCAAGGGGCTAGCAAGTACTAGGGCAACTGTTGCAGCTTTCATAAAGTGATTCTCATTTTCTGCGCCTAAGTTCGTATCGGCTCGTCAGATTGTTGGCGAAAGCAACTTAACAATTGGCCTGCAGTCTTTAAGGACACAGGGCAACGATCTCTGTGCAAATAGGCCGATTAGCGCTGGAATTTTGAACGTTTTTCAGGCAGGGTGCCCAACATCATGACAGTAGAAAAAGACCTTCAACAGGAAGTGAAACGCAGAAGAACCTTCGCGATCATTTCTCATCCCGATGCGGGGAAAACGACACTCACCGAAAAACTCTTGCTGTATGGTGGTGCCATTCACTTGGCCGGTGCGGTTCGCGCAAAGTCCAACCAGAAAAATACCACCTCGGACTGGATGGAAATTGAGAAGCAACGTGGAATCTCGATCAGCTCGAGCGTGCTTCAGTTCGAATATCAAGGTCATCAAATTAACTTACTCGATACTCCTGGTCATAAAGACTTCTCCGAAGACACGTATCGCACACTTATCGCTGCCGATGCTGCCGTAATGCTGATCGACGCCGCCAAGGGAGTAGAACCCCAAACTCGCAAGCTATTTGAAGTTTGCCGAATGCGCGGAATTCCCATTTTCACTTTCATGAATAAGCTCGATCGCCCCAGCCGCGAGCCGCTCGACCTTCTCGATGAGCTCGAAAAAGTTTTGGGTATTCGTTCGTGCCCGATGACTTGGCCTATTGGCACTGGCGACCGGTTTCGTGGCGTTTACGACCGCAGAGATGGCGAAGTGTTAATGTTCCAGACTGAAGGCGAAGCCAACGTAAAAGGCCGCCTGGCACCCATTCGACTGGCTGGGATCGACGACCCAGAAATGAGGCGTATTTGCGGCGGCCCTCGCGAAGACGAGTACGAAGCGAACGAAATTCTTACACAGTTCAAAAACGAGATCGAGCTAGTCGATCTTGCAGGCGATGAGTTCGATCTCGACGCCGTACTTGCGGGCGAACTTACGCCTGTCTTTTTTGGCAGCGCAATGAACAATTTCGGAGTGCAGCGGTTCTTAGAGCGATTTATTGAAATCGCGCCCACGCCAAGCGCACGCAAGTCGAATGGCACAGAAATTCAGCCTACCGATCCACGTTTTTCGGGCTTCATCTTTAAAATTCAAGCCAACATGGACCCCTCCCACCGCGATCGCGTTGCATTTATGCGGGTTTGTTCGGGAAAGTTTACCCGCAATATGGAAGTAAAACACGCTCGCCTCAATAAAAACGTGAAACTCTCCAAGCCCTTGCAATTCTTCGCTCAAGAACGCGTAATTATTGAAGAGGCCTGGCCCGGAGACATTGTTGGACTTCTCGATACCAGTGGCGAGCTTCGCATTGGTGACACTCTCTGCGAAGGCGGACGATTTGAGTACGAAGGTGTTCCGCGCTTCTCGCCCGAGCACTTTGCAGGCGTGCTCATTAAAGATCCCATGAAGCGCAAGCAGCTTACTAAAGGACTCGACCAGCTTTCAGAAGAAGGGGTTGTGCAGATTTATCGCCAGCGGGGACTGGGCGATAAAGATCCGATTTTGGGCGCGGTCGGAGGACTTCAGTTCGAAGTTCTTCAGCATCGCCTTAAAGCCGAATACAGCGTGGATGTGAAGATCGAACGACTGCCCTATGTTCATGCTCGCTGGGTAACGGGCGAAGGCCTCGATCCCGGATTTTTTGAACGCCGAGAAGATAGTCGATATCTTGAGGACCGTGACGGAATGCCGGTAATTTTATTTAAGTCAGAATGGGCACTGCGCTGGGCTCAGGATAACTATAAGACCCTAAAATTTCACAGTACCGCACCGATGGTTCGGGCCTAGTTGGCTGAATTAAAGCTTTTGAATCCAAACTCGCTTTAAATTGGGGCCTTCATACCAAAGGGTACCCACAATGGGGGTATTGGCAACCACGTGCAGAATAAAGTGCCGATCACCCGGCCACAAATGAAGACCCTCTAAATCTGCGGGCTCAATCCAATGCAAATCGCCCTCGTCGTTCTGATGTACGACCCGCTGCACTTGTTCGTCAGTCAGCCTTAGCTTAAATAAGTAGACCAACCAATCTTCACACTTTTGTGCCTTAAAGTTTGGAAACTGAAGAACTCCAAGACTTTTCCACGCATCGGGCTCGGTTATAACACCCGCCTCTTCCTTAAATTCACGCAGGCCGGCTTCCAGCGAAGACTCGTCGAGCTCAAGCTTTCCGCCCAGACCATTCCACCTACCCGCGTGATAATCGCCAGGCCGCGATACCGAATTTCTATGAATCATCAGAATTCGGCCATCCGAACGCTCTGCATAGATCAACACTGCGGGAATAACCTTTCTCTGAGCTTGTTCGAACGGATTAGCCATACTACCGAAGTCTATTCACCATCGGCATACATCTGGTCAATCAGATCTTTAAAGCGAGACTCGATCACAGCACGTTTCATTTTTAAGGTGGGGGTCATCTCTCCATCCGCAATAGAGAACTCGTTTGCAAGAACAACGAACTTTTTAATTTTCTCGTAGCCGGCAAGTTCTGCATTTAGCTCGTCTACGTGCCGTTTCACTTGTGAGTAAATACCCGTATCCGAAACCACGCGCGCCTCCTTGGCAATCACTCCCGATTCGCGCGCCTCTTTAATCGTACCCTCAGAGAGAGTTACTAACGCGGAAATAAACTTACGTCCGTCTCCCACTAAGCATACTTGACTTACCATGGGCGCCACCTTAAGCCGCTCCTCGATGGGCACAGGAGCAATCATCTTGCCGCCTGAGGTTTTCATAATTTCTTTTTTCCGACCCCGAATCCGAACCATTTTCTCTGCGGTGATCTCGGCCAGATCGCCTGTATAAAGCCAGCTATCCACCACGGTAGATTCAGTCGCCTTCTCGTCTTTAAAGTACCCGATAAAGACATTTCTTCCGCGAGCGAGAAGCTCTCCATCTTCGGCCAACTTCATTTCAATCCCTTTTACGGCCTGACCAACGGTACCTGCGCAATCGCGGCCTCGTTGCGTCATACAAATCACACCGGTCGATTCGGTTTGTCCAAATACTTCGAGAATCTCAAATCCCAGAGAGTGGAACCAACGAATCACATGAGCTGAGAGTGCGGCAGCCCCCGAAACCAGCACTTCCGACTTATCCAACCCTAATGCTTTTCGAATCTTACTGAGCACCAGTTTATCTGCA
>CANJNU010000005.1 GCA_947475645.1 Bacteriovoracaceae bacterium
AAATCGTAGAGTTATAAAAGCCGTCATAAAAACAGGAGCAGGCATCGGTCTGCTTCTCTTTTTTACCTTCACACTTGGCCGCTATTCGCTGCAAAGCGAGCCCCGAATTCAAACGCGACAGAATGAAGCCTCGGTATCGAGTAACGAAGGGCTACTGGCGCTTCCTCCGAGTGTACTCTCAAAGAGAATTCTCGAACCCGCAAAAACACTGCGACTCGCTGATCGCGAGGCCCTCTATCGAGGGGGGTGGAAATTCGTGGAGATTCCAAGTGCAGTTGCTTCGGTCATTGATCTCGATCCGCAGGCCCTGGGCGAACACGAATCCGAACTACAAACACAAATTCAAACTGGAACCCATATTGGCCGCGCCCTTGAACGCCTCAAGGAGATCGCGGTTCGAGCAGGACCAGGAAAAACCCAAACCGTGGCCATTGAAGGAATTGGCAACTCTCCCGACCCCCGTGCTCAGAGCGTGCTTATCGAGCTGTTTAAGGCCGTCAACTCCTTATCTTTACAATCTAAAGTACTGACTTATATTCAGCCAATTAAAACCGGTGATCAATCGTGGGTTTTCCTAAACGATCTACTCGCTGATTCGCATGCTACTCTGCAACAGAAGGAACAAGCCTCCTACTCGCTGATGCAGTTAAAAGAAACATCCGATTCTACCTTTATCGAGAATCTTCCTCAAGACTGGAAAGCTCGATTCGTACAGCTCAGAGCGCTGGCAAGCGCACAACACCACCACAGAGCACCGGCGACCTCAAAAACGGAGAGCCCATGACTCGGCAAGAACGCGCAATTATTACAAGCTGGCTCATCGGCGCTGCACTTTGTGGGGGCTCAATTTGGAGCGAGTATAAAGGCTTTCAAGGCAATCGATCGAGCGCATCGGTAGTAAGCACCCCAGAAAAAGCCGAAACCTTTGCCATTGCTCTTCCTTCGGGACCGACAGGCGAATGGGCTTTTTGTAGCGATGTAAATGGACCACGCCCACTCAAAAACTGCTTACAGGGTGCGGCTCCCCTGGTGGTTTTACCAACAGGCTACACGGCTTCAGAGAAAGCGACCTACTTCAGCGATCTTACTGAACTGATCCAAAACTTTCAACGTACGCAATCCACTGACGATACGCTGCAAGAGTTTCAGATTTACACCCAAAAAAAACAATTTTTATTTTTAGGTATTTGGCTACCTGGAGGTGCGCTGGGCACCCCCGAAGCTAATTTTAACGGAGCAATTCTAAAACACCCGCTTCGCCCTAGAGAGAGAAACCTAGCAGGCAATGTTGCGGCTGTTACTCAAGTGATCGCGCGCCTAAGAGAAATGGAACTCCCTAGGCTCAAGCCCTGGGCTGTAACCGTACTCTACAACGAGCCCAGCGAGCAACACCTCGGCGCAAATGCCGTTCCCCCCTCACTTCTCGGTAAGCCTTATGGGGTCGCTAAAGTAACTTCTCGCCAAGCAAGATTCCCTGCCCCTAACTACTATTTAGTGCACGAGCTTGCTCATGCAGGCCTGAATTTCGCCGATGAATACTTAGAGGCAGGCCTTGAGGGCACTTCGATTCGTTCACTCGACAAGGCAAGTTTTCTCAGTCAACCTTTCTGGCGGTCCATTCAAGTACTGTCTGTCTTTTACGATCTACGGCTTAGCGAGATTATTGCGGGAAATGGAATTGAGAATATCGCGTTAACCGAGCATCCCTCGCGCGTACAAACCGATGGATACACGACACAGAACTTTAACGAGGAAGGGGGCATGTTCTTCGGAAAGGGAGTTTGGCATAACGAATGGCCAAACATCATGCGCAGTAAATACATGGCCCATTCCCCGCCCCAAGTTCTAGCAATTAATGCCAGCCTTGAAGGAAAAACTCAACGGCCCAACGATCGCATTCGCATCGCAGGCCCGAATCTAAGCGAGGACGTTACACTGGGAAGCGCTTCAGACGTGATGGTTTACGACGGCGACAAGAATCATCCGCAACACCCCACGCTGGGATACGACGTACAAATTCAATTTGAAGAGAACGTGAACTGTAACTTCTTTGGATTTAATTGCGAGAATCGCACTCGTACCATCGAGAAAACTATCGCACCGACTGAGCAATGGATCGAAGTGGAGAGCACAGCACTTTACCGGGGCACCGAGATGCTTCAGAGCTTTTTGTGCTGGGTGAGGGATGGTCAACTTTTCGTAAACCAAGGACTCGCAAAGATGAACCTCTGCGAAGTTCCACTTCAGGATATGGCGAACACCTTCCTTCCTACCTCTCGTGTAAAAACGCCCTATCAGGACTTCGAGATCCCCCTTCCACTTCGATTCACTCATTATCGGTTTCGGTTTCGAACCGATAATGGAACCTGGAAATCGGGGTTCACGGGCTGGCAAAGAATCTCGCGCTCTTTTTAGACGAATCTCTTTTAATGACTTTCCTTTTCACCTGCCCAAAACTTATACACTCTAGAATTCATTAAAATAGAAAATAGCCTATTAATTCAACAGCCTCGATTGCCTAAAGTGTTGGCACCCTGCTTGCTCTCTCTAGTCATATCAACTGACTCTGACTGACCACTCAAGGAGCCTTCGATGTCTGCAACTCATGATCGTTCACAAAATATCTCATTCATTTTTACCCGCTTAAAACCCCTTCCAGCCCTCTCTGAAGGGAATAATCAGCCCGAAGCGAGCTTCGTTCGCTTGGGAATTGAGACCAATCAAATCCTAAAAACTGCTGAAGTACGTGCAGAAGCACCGCGCTCTTATAGCCCTCTTCAGCTCTTGGGAGCCCAGACCTCGAAGGTTTCTATTGAGGCTGCACAAAGTTTAAGTAGTAACCTCAATCAGCTCGACGAAATCCAGGCGCGTCTGAAATTTATGATTTCAGAATTGAAGGAACTTACCGCCGACTAAGTAAGGAGCTTTCCTGAGCCGGATGGATTTCTTATCTCGACGATGGGCTCCTGACTCGACCCACGCTTAGCATCAGCCTGTGCAATAGGTAAATTATCAGGAAACCGAGGTTTCATTGCGCTCGGCGGGGGAACAACCACTGCCGCGGGTGACACATACGGCCTTGCTCCAGACTTTGGAATCAAAACGATCAACTCGTCACCATCGAAAGTTCGCGCGATGCGATTCGCATCCACTGGATGAGCCAGTTGAAAGCTTTCAGAAAATGACTGAAAAGAGTGCGTTTCTTGCTGGCCGCCCCCCTCTTTCTTAAGGCGTTCTTCATTGCGGCGATAGCCACTGAGTACAATTTCATTTCCACGCATGGCGATCGAAACACCTTTTCGTTCATGCTCGGGAATCTTCGCAGTTAATACATAAGCGTCGTCATTTTCGCGAAGATTCATTCCGGCATCCATGGTTCGATAAAATGGATCTTTTGAACGCTCCGAATAGGCCTCAAGTTTCGTCTGATATTCTTCCTTCAATTTCTGAAGATCTTCGCCAGCCCGTCGATTCAAACGCCCCAACACCTCTTGATGCTCGGCCAAGGTGTGTTCAAATTGTTGTTTAAAGGTTTGGTCGGCTGTTTCGTTCGCTTCGAGGGTACGATTACGAGCCTTGTCAACTTGTTGAAGATGGCTTTCTTCCAGTTTCGACAATTGAAAATCCTGTTTTAACTTTAGGTCGTCGTTCCTCTCAGCAAGCTGCCGGCTCATCTCGTCGGCTTCATGATTTCTAAATTGCTGTTCATAATTCAGCTTAATGGCCTGATTTCTAGTAACTTCGCCTAGCTCTTGCTCGCCTTTGGTTTGCGTATAACCCACGGTATTTTTGAAATAATCCTGGAGGTGATCGAGTTCCTTCTCTCCTTCGTTTCTTACCTTTGCAAACTCTGCTTGTTGCGCCCGCTGAATATCTCGCAATTGCTGATAGCCCTTCAGACGCTGGTTCTCCAACATCTCGAGCTGCTTTTCATTTTCTTCGTCGGTCAGCTTTTGATACCGATCTCGCACGACATCAATCTGAGAGTCGGCCGCTCGGCGCGCGTTATCCGCGTCCTGCTCGGCTTGGGTTACTCTACGATAAGCCTCTTTTTCGGCTTGATAGACCTTTTGCTCACCCGTAGTTAACTGGGAGCGGTTGATCGAATTTACGATAGGCTTCTGAGGAATAGACGGGATATCCATATCACCCTCTTTCCTTATGCTAAGCGGGACCTGAAAAATGTACAATGTCAAAAAAGACACCCCCCGTTTGACTCTTACAGAAAAGCCCCTCACAATAAGGGAATGAGCCGTCGCGCTTCTCGAAAGAGCCTAGAACCCACTAAGTCAGCCAAACCCTCCAAGGCGAGGGCTGGCACCCGTGCCCCTAAGCGAACCAAGCCTGCAGATGCATGCTGGCACTGTTCAAAGCGCCTAGGAACCAGCGAGCGGGCTCTCTTCGTAGAAGAGGAGGTGGGCCGCGTATTTTGCTCGGAAGAGTGCATCACAGCCTTCTTCTCACCCGAGGTTCAGCGCCTCGAACGCGAGTTCGTTCGTCGCCTTTCCACCTCTGACCTCAGCGGCGAAGAACGGGAAAATCTTGCCTACTTGCGATTCATCACGCTTCAGAATCCAGACGAGGTCTGGAAAGAGAAAACACTGAAGGGCGACTTCCGGTACACGCTGATTGCAGAATTCGAACCCACCGCAAAGAAGGTATGGTGCATCTCGATTTGTCTCTTCTTGAAGGACGAACCCAGCTTCTTGTTTATGGCATTTAGCACACGAAATGCTGCCATGGTTGATGCCTATCGTAAGGGCGAGCAAATTGAATGGGAGTCAACACAGCCTAAGAAAAACACGTCGGTTGTGTTAAAAGATCTGGAAACTCAAAAATTCACCCTCCAAAACACCGATCGGCTGGCTGATTCTTGGACCGAGGACGAAACCTTTTTAGCGCAGACCAACTTCGAGCGCGATACGGATGACATTCCGCTCGACGAATTTGATCATTATAAAAACTGCCTTGAGGAAACACTTCAGGAGCCGGATGAAGTGTGGGCCGTAGAGATGAAGAAGCCCAAAGGTCTTCACCTTTATCATTTCATTAGAAACTATCATGATGGCGACAAGCCTCACTGGTACGTTATACTTGCGCGCGAAACCGAAGAGGATGAGCAGATCGAGATTCTCGACGCGTTTCCTACCCGTGATGCCGCTTTAGTAGATCGCTATCGCAGAGGATATCAAGAGGTTGGCCAAACCACCGAGCATCGGCCAGTCGATCGAATTGTTCACTAACTACGGTAAAGTTGCTTCTTTAAACTGACCATATGAGTATTCGGGACAGGCTTGAGTGTTGCCCGTACCTAGACAAAGCGACATCGCACCGCGCTGACTTTCTGCTACTACGATTACGGCGTTGTACCGAGTAAGCGGAAAATCAAAATGCATTCCATCAGCACTATAGGCCGTACAAGTCGATAACGCTGCGTTCGTCTTAAAGTCCCACTTCGGATAAACATGGCGAACATCAACAATTTCTACTGGAAATACACAAAGCCTCTGCTGAGTTGCTCCGTTTTCGATGTAAGGCTTGCCGGAGAGTAGAATTTCAGTCGTTTTTGTTTTATTGGCGCACGCAGTATAAGTATCGGTATTCAGCTCATGCACAATGAACTTAGGCTCGATAGTATTGCGCTTGCTGCAATCATAGTCGGCATTGGTAAGTGGATCCACTGCCGACCAGTCACTTGCCCCCTCGGAGAAGGAGCCACTATTGCGATAAGGGGCCACCACATACGAAGAGCTTGGCATTCCCACAAGCTGTCCGCAGCCCGTAAGAATTCCGCTCGAACTAAAAACTCCAAACAACAATAAGAGACTCTGAATTTTATTTAATTTCATATTTCCCCCAAAGCTCATTTACGAACCGTTTCCCCAGTTCTTAAGCTAAGAGAGAGCAAGCGGCGTGCCGCAAACGATCGCAATAAGACATTGAAATTAAAGAGAAAATTAAAACCAACAACTTCGCCTATCGACTACAAACTCAGTAGGTGCCTAGATTTTAGACAGATTCCGCTGAATCAGTGGAAGGTGACTTTTTGGGCTTCACAGAAACCTTCACGTGAAATTCAAAATCATTTCGACTAGCGAATTCTTGAATCAACGCCAAGAGATCAAACTTGTCCCCGAGTTTCGAGAAAATCTCTTGAGACATGGCTTGAATCAGATCGTCCTTCGTTTTTTTCGAACTCTCTAGAATCAATCCAATCACTTCTTTAGGCAACTTCCACTCCGAGATCAAACCACGAAGCGCCTCTTCGGTAAGAAACGCCGTTCCGACACCCACGGTAAGAACCTTTCGCATGACTTCAGCAGACTTCGACTTTAAATCCTCTGAGTTCACCATCGAGCATCATCCTTTAGTTTGTCGTAGAGTTAATATTGTGGTTTTCGGTCAAAATGATGCTCAGCATCGATGAAGCGAATCGTTCCAGAGAGAGAACGCATCACTACGGAGTGGGTCATAGCCCCCCCGCTAAAGAAGCGCACGCCATTCAAAAACGCGCCCTGAGTCACGCCTGTTGCGCAGAACATGACGTGACCCGATGCTAGATCATTGATCTGATAGATGCGGTTAAAATCTGTGATTCCCATTTTAGAGGCTCGGCTTTTTTCATCTTCATTTCGAAAAAGAAGCTGCCCCTGGAAATCGCCCCCCATACACCGAAGAGCCGCTGCAGAAATTACGCCTTCAGGAGCCCCGCCCGAGCCCATTAAAACATCCACGCCGCTATCACGCTTACACGTGGCAATTGCAGCAGAAACGTCGCCGTCACCAATTAAATAAATTCTGGCCCCTGTGTGCCGCACCTCGGCAATTAAGTCGGTGTGACGAGGGCGATCCAGAATTACCACGGTAAGATCTTCGATATGGCACTTTTTTGCGCGCGCAATATTTCTAAGGTTCTCGGTAGCCGTTGCACGCAAGTCAATCACGCCTTTGGCATCGGGGCCTACTGCAATTTTTTGCATATAAGTATCAGGGGCATGTAGAAATTTGCCCTCTTCTGCAATCGCAATCACTGAAAGGGAGTTGTTTCCGCCACGAGCGCAGATCGTTGTTCCCTCAAGTGGATCTAATGCTAAATCCAGCTTAGGGCCTCCACTTTTGCCTACTTTTTCACCAATGTAGAGCATCGGAGCCTCGTCTCGCTCGCCCTCACCGATTACAACTGTTCCGTCAAATTGGATGGTATTGAGTGCTTTACGCATAGCTTCTACGGCCGCTTGGTCGGCCATCTTCTCATCGCCACGGCCCATCATTCGGGCACTTTCCAGCGCAGCAGCCTCTGTTACACGAACAAATTCCAAAGCAAAATTTCGATCCATAACCGAGCTCCTCTAAGTGGATCGAACGCCAACAAGGTGGCGACTCGCCCAAGTTTTCAAGTCTTCAGACAAGTTAGAACTCAGGACGAGTGTTTTTGCAACTCCCAGCTTTTCGAAATCCACCTCAGCATCTTTGAGAATCCACTGATTTTGAAGACGCACGAGCCCTATTTCCTGGCTTCCGCCTTGCTCGCATAATTCGGCTTTTCCAGTATTCAGCCCCTCCGCAGTCGACCATTGAACAGCTACTGCGTGAATATAGATACTCACACGATTAATGCCGCCTTCGTCGGCCGACTCAAAAACTAGATCTGTACCCGAAGCACCATGAAACCACTGAACCTTTGCCCAGTCGCCGCCCGGCCAGGGTAATCGCTGTAAATCCTGGGCTAATTCCTCGGGACTTAAAAAACGATGAAGTGCCGCATGCACGCCTTCACTGAGCGACACAAATTCAAGCCCCACCTCGATCTCCGCGCCATCCTTCCGACCGGCCTTTCGGATGTTCCGAACTACGACGGTAAGCGCATGACGATCGCGCTTAAGACTCAAACGACCCTCCAAGATCGTTCCAACTGGAAACAAGAGAAGATCGTTCGAATCGAGGACACGAATGAGCATTCCCTTAGCTGAGAGGTCGACGACCGAAAAAATCTTCCCATTACTTTGAACTCGAAATAACTCGGAAGTAAGAGAAAGACGCATTCTTCGGCGCCGTTCCAATTGACTGGTCTGATCTTCACCCGCGGGGACTTGTTTCATCTCTGCTCCTTAATTCTTCGATTCAACATAGTTTCTCATGCGACGCGCCGTAAACCCAAACACAATTTCAGCTCCGCGCTCGATCACAAACTGAGGGGGCCAGCGATCCCCTATTTGACTTCCTTCGAAATAAACGAGGGTTCCCTTATCGGAGAGTGACTCAAAATAAAAATTACCCTCTAAACCAGAGAAATGACCTGAGATCACTCGATAGTGAATCCAATTCTTCCCTCTCTCTTCAAAGCGAATCCGAGATGAGAGCATGAATTTCCAGATCCCTCCCTTGAGAGTAAGGGTTTGAGTTCCCTCTTCGAACTCCGCCTGATCAATATAGGGCACCAATTTTGCGTAAATTCGATAATCAGTCAAAACATTACGAGTATGCTGCACTCCTCGATTCACTCGCATCACCGAAAAGTAGGAATACTTTCGATCAACCAGCTTGGCATTCACTTCGATTTCGCGATCATTCAGAACGCGCTGATAAATCGAACGCTTCACAAGCGTCTCCACGCGAGGAGGTTCATCAGCAAACGCAGAGCCGCAGGCCAGCGCGAATATGAAAGAAATCCATCCTAGAGTCATGCAGTCTAGATTAAACCGAACCAGAGAAAATGGGCAGAGGATAAGCTAGACAAAGCCAAAAGACAGTCATACCCTCTCTTTCGTGAGCCACGATCAAAATTCGCCCGAACCCACGCCAAATACATTCAAAGAGATGGGGCTCAATACTACCCCCAATTTATTGACACTTCTACGGGTAGCACTCGTGCCTGTTGTTGTAGCGCTTCTCTTTTTTAAGTCGGAAGAAGCTGACTTTTGGGCCGCGTGGATTTTTGCAGGCGCAAGTATTACCGACTATTTCGATGGTTACTTAGCCCGCAAACAGCAGAACGTCAGTGTTTTCGGGAAATTGATGGATCCTCTTGCCGACAAATTCCTCGTCGCATCTTCTCTGATCATGCTGCAGGAGATGGGCCGAATTCACCCCGTGGTTGTAATTCTTCTCATCTGTAGAGAATTTGCCATTACCGGGCTCAGGGCGCTGGCAAGTGCTGAGGGCCTGATTATCGATGCCTCCACATCAGCAAAATGGAAGACCGCCACGCAAATGGTAGCTATCCCCTTCTTAATGGGACGTAATCTGTGGGGAATTCCGCTTTACGCCGCTGGAAATGTTTTGCTCTATATCTCTCTAGGGATTAGCCTTTGGTCGGCTAAAGACTATATGGTTGATTTTTTTGTGAGCTTTGCAAAAAAGAGAGTGGCACTTCGTCTGTCAAAAAAGAACAAGCGTCCCAACAGCGAAAGCACCTAACTTGTAGTATTAGCCGCAGGAGCAATCCAAGCCACATCGGAAACCGAGTGAGCCTGATTGACAAAACGAGCCGCTATAAATAAATAATCACTTAATCGATTCATGTAGCGCATCAGTTCTGGTCGCTGTGGTTCGGCACGATGCAGACTGGTCACTTCGCGCTCGGCTCTGCGGCTCACGGTGCGGGCTAAATGCATCAGAGACGAACACCGAGAGCCCCCCGGAAGAATAAAAGATTTCAGAGGAGCGAGAGACAGATCCATTTCATCAATTTCTCGCTCGAGAGTCTCGGTTTCGACCGCCGAGATGAGTCGAATACCGATCGTTTTTCCGCGAGGCGTAGCTAACTCAGCCCCCATCTGAAAGAGCTCTCCTTGAATCCGTACGAGATCCTTCCTTAATTCACCCGGAAGATCTACCTCACATAAAACGAGGCCCAGGCAGGCATTTAGCTCATCAAGAGTTCCGTAGGAATGAAGGCGCAGATCATCTTTGGCGACACGAATATTGCCAAACAATCCCGTCTCGCCGTCGTCGCCTTTTTTGGTATATATTTTCATACACAAAAGCCCTTCTGCGCAAGCAAAAGGGCTTTTGTGTTTGTTTTGAAATGGAGCGGGAAAAGGGGCTCGAACCCTCGACCTCCACGTTGGCAACGTGGCGCTCTAGCCAACTGAGCTACTCCCGCATTCCAAAAACGATGTTACTGGGATAGACGAGAAGAGGCATCAGGGTCAAGTTAAATTATTTCAATTCGCTTTTTATTTTCATACCCCTTTGTTAGGGTCCAAAAACATGCAGAACCCTCAAGCAAAACTCCCGTATCCATCGAAAACTACGTTCCTTTTTGAATCCTTGAACCATAGAATTCTGGTTCTAGATGGTGCGATGGGAACTGCCATTCAAGCCAAGAATCTTACCGCATCCGATTTCGGAGGCGCTGACCTAGAAGGCTGTAATGAATACCTCGTCGTCACGCGTCCAGACGTGATTCGATCCATTCATGAGGATTACCTGCGCGCTGGCTGCGATATCATTGAAAGTAATACTTTCGGGGGCACTCCTTTAGTACTCGACGAATATGGCTTAGGAAGCCGTGCTCACGAAATTAATTTAAAAGCGACTCGATTGGCGCGCGAAGCCGCCGATCGATTTAGCACGCCTGAACACCCAAGGTTCGTTGCAGGCTCGATTGGGCCCACCACAAAAGCCATTTCGGTTACAGGGGGCGTAACCTTTGAGGCGCTCATCGATAATTTTTATGCTCAGTCAAAATCACTCCTCGAAGGAGGCGTGGACTATTTTCTGCTCGAAACCTGCCAGGATACACGCAACATCAAAGCAGGCACTCTCGCCCTTCAAAAGCTATTTGACGAAGTCGGTTATCAGCTCCCCATCGCAGTCTCGGTAACCATCGAGCCCACGGGAACGATGCTCGCTGGACAATCCGTCGAAGCACTTTACGCGGCCCTTTCTCATCTCGATCTTCTCTACATTGGACTGAACTGCGCCACGGGCCCTGAGTTCATGACAGACCACATTCGCTCTCTCGCTCAGCTCGGCGGCTTTCGTGTCGCTTGCGTTCCGAATGCAGGACTCCCCGACGAGAACGGCCACTACTTGGAGACTCCCGAAATGGTCACCCAGGTAATGAGTCGATTCGTTGAAAAGGGCTGGGTTCACCTTGTCGGAGGCTGCTGCGGCACTCATGCGGGCCATATCCACTCCATGTGCGAACTCGTGCGCGACGTTCTGCCTTGTGCTCTCTCCAACACACAGTCTAGATCGCTGCTGTCTGGAGTCGACGCGCTCGAGATCACCGATGACATGCGGCCCATTATTGTGGGTGAGCGCACGAACGTGATTGGCAGTAAGAAATTTAAAACACTCATCTGCGACGAGCAATTCGAGGAAGCAAGCGAGATTGCTCGAAGCCAAATTAAAAACGGTGCGCATATTATTGACGTTTGTTTAGCAAATCCTGATCGCGTTGAGATTGAGGATATGCGAAATTTTCTGGAGTTTGCTGTTAAGAAAATCCGCGCGCCTCTCATGATCGACTCTACTGACTCTGAAGTGATTGAACTTGCGCTTACTTATTGCCAAGGCAAAGCGATTATCAATTCGATTAACTTAGAAGACGGCGAAGAGCGCTTTGAAAGCGTACTTCCGCTGGCAAAAAAGTACGGAGCAGCACTCGTAGTCGGAACCATCGATGACGACCCCATTCACGGCATGGGAGTTACGCGCGAGAGAAAACTCGCGATTGCCGAACGATCCTACCACCTACTTACGGAAAAATACGGCATCCCGGCTACTGATATTTATTGGGACCCCCTTGTATTTCCTTGCGCCACCGGCGACCAACAGTATGTGGGATCGGCTGTCGAGACCATCGAGGGCATTCGCCTCATTAAGAAGAGATTTCCTCAAACCCGAACGATTCTCGG
>CANJNU010000006.1 GCA_947475645.1 Bacteriovoracaceae bacterium
GTGTTCCTCTCTAGCTCGTTCAAAAGCAAGAAAAGCTGCTTTTTACTCATGCCCTCATTTTTGGACACTTTATAATCGTAGTAATCTTCGTAGCCAAGCATGCGTCCTAAGCGATTACGCTCGCGGACGATCTCAAGAAATCCATTTGCGAGAACGTGTGTTTCGATTTCCTTCAGTCCGGCGTGCGCGGCCTTTCTTACCCACTCGTCTGCGTGAGTTCGCATTTGAAGTGCCAAAGTCATCGAATCGGCTGCGACTTTTTTTCCAGTAGCTGGATCCAAAAAGCCCAACACCATTGAACGGCGGGACTCTTCTAGTTTCCCCTCCATTTCAACAATCTTCTCACTCAAGGCGATCGCATCTTTTTCTTCGATAATATTCACCTCGAAGAACCGCTTCCACCCCTCAAGGCCCACCCGGTCATCGCCTAGAATCTGGGGTAACTGCAATTCCGTGCGCAAGCGCAGCAAATAACTTCGTTCATTCATGAACGAACGGAGGGCATTCTCCGTTTTTTCGAAAGTACCGGACCGATAGGCGCTAAGACCCATTTTATTGGCCCAAAAAGCATCTTCTTTCTCTTGATGCAGCGGAAGGTATTTCTGATTTAACTCACCAAGGAGTGGGTTCATGGTTTCCCGATTCGATTACTTAAGTGCAGCATACACGCGGTGAACATCGTCATGCTCGTCGACCGCATTTAAAAATTCCGCAACTTCCTTCTTCTGCTCTTCAGCCAAGTCCATAAAACTCTTCGCCAAATAGTTCATCTCGGATTTCGTTACAATCCAACCCTGAGTCGAAAGAGCCTTATTCACTGTATCCAAATCAGTTACGTCGCAGAAAAAAGTAGCTCCCGTCTGACCAGACACGACGTCATCGCCGGTAAAAGCATCAACATTTTGAGCGCCCGCTTCGATTGCGGCCTCCTCGATGTCATAACCAGCACCTTCCCTTGCCGCTTCAATTACACCCATGCGATCAAACTGCCATCCCACACTTCCCATTGCGCCCAATTGCCCCTTTCGAAACAGAACACGAATGTCGGCGGCTGTGCGGTTTTTATTATCCGTCAGGCATTCCACAATCACAGGAATTTGGTGTGGCGCAAAACCTTCATAAGTAATCAGTTCGTAATGAACGGCCTCATCGCCGATACCCGCACCTTTTTTAATAGCGCGCTCAATGTTATCACGAGGAACCGATTGCTTCTTCGCGGATTCTACAGCTGCACGAAGTCTTGAGTTGCCGTCATAGCTAGCTCCGCCGGTCTTTGCTGCAACAATAATTTCTTTAACCAGTTTGCTCAGCAATGCTCCGCGCTTCGATGAGTTCGCGATTCGCCCGGCATGTTTCCACTGTGCTCCCATGAGTCATTCTCCTGTCATCTAAATTATGCGATTGTGACGGACGGGTCGAGATACACGTCTTGAATAGCGTTCATCAGAGCCACGCCTTCTTTCCAAGGCTTTTGAAACGCCTTGCGGCCTGCGATCAAACCCATTCCGCCTGCTCGTTTATTAATAATTGCTGTTTTTACGGCATCAGAAAAATCGGAAGCCCCTTTGCTTTCGCCTCCGGAGTTAATCAGAGGGATCTTACCTGCATAGCAGTTCAATACTTGGTACCGAGTCAGGTCGATCGGATGATCGGTGCTGAGATCGGTGTACACTTGCTCACTTGTTTTGCCGAATTTCAGTGCCTTATATCCGCCATTATTTGTAGGCATCTTCTGCTTGATAATGTCGGCTTGCATCGTCACTCCCAGGTGATTTGCTTGTCCGGTTAAATCAGCCGATGTATGGTAGTCTGCTTGCGCAGTTTTAAAGCCATTATTGCGAGTGTAGCACCACAGAATGGTTGCCAATCCCATTTCATGAGCCATCGCGAACGCATCACTCACTTCTTGAATCTGCCGAGAACTCTCATCAGAACCGAAGTAAACCGTCGCACCCACGGCAACAGCCCCCATATCGGCGGCCTGCTTAATATTGGCAAACATCACTTGATCGTACTTGTTGGGATAACTTAGAAATTCATTATGATTTAATTTCAGTACGTACGGAATTCGGTGAGCATATTTGCGCGCGGTTAAACCAAGTACACCCAAAGTCGACGCCACTGCATTACAACCTGTTTCAACAGCGAACTTGACAATGTTTTCTGGATCAAAAAAATCAGGGTTAGGACCGAATGCAGAGCCCGCTGAGTGCTCGATGCCTTGGTCGACTGGAAAAATTGTAACGTGCCCCGTATTGGCTAAACGTCCAGTATTTAAAATTTGCTGAAGACTACGAAGAACCGCGACAGGCCGGTCCGATTGCGCCATCACCTCAGAGACCCAGTTTGGATTAGGACGGTACAAGCGCTCGCTTGATACCTTTGCTTTGTGCTCAAGGAGGAATCGCGCATCTGAACCAAGAATTTCTTCGTAATTGAGTTTTGCCATGCATCTATGGCTAAAACACTTCACAGCGAAAGGCAACTAGCGAGGCCACTAACGCGCCGCGCTTTTACTCTGAATATAATCGCGCATCCCCTTCAGCGCGTAGGCAACCGCTTCCGAGTCCGACATCTCAAGATCCCACTCGTTGGGATAAAGGGGAGGAGGTAAACCGTGCTTACGATACACCGAGTCAGCCAAGAGTCGAATGGTTCGTCCATTCCCATCTTGAAACGGATGAATACCGACCATCTTTCTCACCATCCGTTGAGTGGCTCGAATCACATCCTCAGGCGACTGCGACTGCTTCAATTCAGCTTGAAGTACAGTAAGGGTTTCTGCAACGGCCGCCTCAACATGTTCGGGAGCCAGATAGCGCGCGGTCGCGCGAATGAGCTTACCACCCGATTCAATCTTTACCGACGATTCATCCACGCTCATATACGGATGTTCGCGCACTCTTTGCAGCTCTATAGGCGTGAAACGTCGCCCCTCGTCAGCAAGCGTCAGAGATCCTCGATGAGGAAGCTGATCAACCGATTCCGTGCGAAAAGATCCGCGAAACTGTGCGTGATCCAAGGCCATTGCCGAGACTTCCTCTTGCGCTACCCGCCGAGTCATCACAAGCGATTCCTCTACGGTTCGTCCTACCTCACGGCCTTGTTTTAGAATTCGACGGTTCTCAGCTCCCGTAAAAAAATGGTGCGCCATCGCTCGGCGATGAATTTCCTTCAAAAGATCCGAATCAACTAATTGATCGAGTGGCCTCGAGTTTACCCATTTTTCAGCAGCCAGCCAGTCGTCTATTGTCTTTCCCGAGTAGATCATCCAAGGCTCATTCTCAAATGATTCAGTTGCCTTCGCACGGGCCCAGTCGGCCTCGTTAATTAATCTTTGACCATCAACACCAGGAAGCGGCAGGTAATCGTTTCCGTTACTCCGAAGATCTTTATATTCGGCCATCAGCTCTCGCGCGGTTACCGACTCAACCCTTCGCCCCTCGCTCCTCGCGCGAACCGCGTCGCGCAGCAGTTCGCGACAGGGCTGTGGCAGAGCCGAAGATGCGAATACATCTCCCATCATCAGCCTCATACCCAAAAACATGACGATCATGCCACCCCATACACGCACGCGAGTACACTCCTCCACCTCCTTCATCGGAATCTCGAAGAAATTACTGCAGCCCTTGAATTGACGGGCACAACTTCCGATCAAACTGTGAAGATATGCGATCTCTATTCAATGCCGTATTGAGCGTCAAAAAAAACACTCGTCTGCTCGCGCTGCTTGCGTTGGGCCAGGTGGTTCCTTTTTACCTTGCGCTGGCGGCCCCCCTCTCGCCCGAACAGCTCACTGCACGACAAAAAGAGATCGTCGCGTTGGTTGAATCATTGGCTGAGCCATTAACCGAAGAGAAACACTTTTACCACTACGGCAGCGAGGCAGCTTGTAATGCGCTGATCGCGCAAGGCGATTACTCGGGATCGATTCGAAAAAAGTACGGCTCGCTTTCAGCGTCGCTTCAATCGGCCTGGGGCCACGGCATCTATATGGCCGACAACTTGGTTTCATCGGCCAGGTGGTTTAAGGGGTCGATGGTCGAGATCGTCGCGCAAAAAGGAACTCAATTCATAGATCTTTCATCGCCGATAATTCATGAAACACTTTGGAACAGACTCACCGCGAAGGAAATAGATGAGGTAGCCAATCTTCCTCTTTCAGTGAATGTGAAATACCAATCGGCCCTAGGTTGGTATGTCTTAAAAGACGGCCAGGGCATCAAAATTAAAGAATTTAACCCGGCGCACCTTCCGGTTAAAGAGTTTAAAGAAGCGCTTATGGCACTTAAAAATCCCAGGGCGTTTCTATTTCAGAGAGCGAAGGCAGCCCCCGAGCACTATCGCGCCGCACTCTCACTTCTAGACAACTCGAGTTTAATGACCTTTCTCGATCAAGAGAATGACTTATCCGCGCGACTACTCGCCGTCGAGTTAGCGTTTCCTCACCTCACCGATCGTTCTCTGGATCTCACTCTTGCCCGAATGAAAGGAAGTGAAAAGGAGTGGCTTCTGAATCGCCTTCTGCAAGAAACGCCTCCACGTAGGAAGATGTTGGAACACTTTCTAAAGGTGGAAACACCCAGACCCGACATCAATACCGGACTCTACCCGGGTGACTATAAAACGCTTGCCGAATCAAAAAGGGCGTACGAACTGCCCCACTCGAAGGAACTTCATTTAAAGCTGCTTACAGAACTGATCGACTCGCTCCCGTACAACAGCGCTACCCCGAAAGGGCTTCGAAGAGCAGCCTCGTTTGTAGCGGCACAGCAAGAATTATTTCCGAACCTCGCTCAACAACTCTTGAATGACAGAAATCTCAGTGCCGATCAAAAAGTGAACCGCGCTATTTGGCTGTCTTTTTATAAGAACAGTTCTGCATCCACCCTCAAAGCCGCGGTCCGAAATCTATCCAAAGAGGAAAGTGCGCTTCTCGCCCTTCGGCTGGACCAACTTCTCAAGGGGGCACCCGATTTCCCCGAAGACCTCCAGAGCTATGAACAAGCACAAAAGTTCAAAGTGTTTTTAGAAGCCTTGCCCGCAGAAACTCTGAAACTCAGTGAGTTCGCACAGACCTATCAGGCAAGAATGACCCAAGCTGCCGAAAGACATGAGGACAGGCTTCTGCCCAAGGTGCGCCTCGAGAACTGCAAAAACGCTCTCCAAAAAGTAATTGCCGGCCTAATAGGAAAGCCATCGTGATTTTGCGTTTTTTAGCGTTCTACATGATCACGGCGGCCTCACTGGCATTCGGAAGCCCAATTTCGCGCAACCAACTTACGCCCAGCCAAAAAGAAAAAGTCGACTTTATCGAGTCGCTTGCGACACCTCTTGCAGAGAGAAAATATTTCTATCACTACGGAAGTAAGCCCGGCTGTGACGCCGCTATTTCTGAAGCCGGATACTCGGGCGAGATCGCAAAACGATACGGGTCGTTCGAAGCCTCTGAGCACGCAGTGGCTGGACATGGATTTTATGTAGCTGACAACCTCGTTACTTCGAAGAACTTTTTTAACGGCGGCCTGGTGGAGGTGGCGCTTGAAAAGGGCACAAAACTGATTAATATAAACGACACCGCCATCAAGAACGCTCTGAAGGCGATGGGCATCTCTACCCAACTTTTCTACGATTTACCCCTTAATTTGGTAGTCTACTACAATCAGGACTTCCGCTGGTATGTCGTAAAAGGCGCTGAGGGTGTCAGTTTTCGAGAGTTTGATCCGACCCATATTCCTTTCGAGAAATTTGGAAGATCCCTGCAAGGAATATCGCCAGATATTAAGCTACTCCTTCTCGAGAGGACAATCGGTTACCCTGCCTATCACCAGGCCATCCTTTCTAGCTTCAGTCCAAGAGATCTGGGACCACTTCTCCATGCCATACGCACCCCAGAATTAAGAGCCCACTACCTCGATCGATTTTTTAACCAGCTCCATCCGGTCGACCTTCTTGACGCTCTCAAGGAGATGACCCCACTCGAAAAAGCTGATGCGGCCCAAAGGCTTCTCCTTCAGGTTCCTCCGGATCTGTTCAAGCTCAAAACTTTAATACAACCTCTGGGAAGCGAGTTGCCAAACACGAATCAACTGTATCGTAGAGTGATTCTTGCGATTATCGACGAGTCTGACCTATGAATGCTGATGAACAGAAAGCATTTAAACTCGGGGCTTATAAGATCTTAAACTCACCTCTCTATCAGAATAACGAACATCTAGAGAATCGTTGCCTAACAAGACTCAGCGAAGCCATTCATGCACTTGAAGCACACGAATAACCCGCTGTGCTTTTATTTTGACGCTTTTTCTTCATCAATTCTCAGTTCAAATAAGCCGATAGAGCAGCGATGCTCACCTCACTCTTAAAGAAATATATCCATCCTTTGCTCTACGTGGCCAGCATCTTGGCCACCCATCTCACATTCGCCAATGAGTCGAAAACTTACCGGTTTGACCCAGAGACCTCGCAAAAGCTGATGGAAGTCGTAGGAAAGTGCTGCCAAAGCCCTCAGGGTTATACAGCACTCGATGCATCTCACTTCAGCTGCCCGAGGCCTGGACCGAAAACCGCCGAGTGTGTTCAAGAGTTTAAGAACAACACACTTCTCCCGCAAACCCTTCAAGCTTACCGAGACATTCGAAAAGGGGCCACTGCTCCAGAGTGGAAGACTATCGAGAGCACTTGTGGTCAATTACCCACTTCTGCATGCGTAGAGAAAGCGGCTCAGGCGGGTAGCAAAATCCTTAAAGAAACTGTTCAGCGTTGGCGAGGCACGGAAACCGCTCTCTCGGTTCTAGAAGTTGCGTGCGAGCGTGTTCAAGGCAATTTCGACGCCACTCACGGCGAGTTCAAGCGAAAAGATCCGGCCTGTCATGTTTCGGCCGATTACACAAAACTCGCAGCCGAGTTGTCGCCCACTTCAACCGCAGGATCACTCTACGGGTCAGATGTTGCAGTAGCGGTAAGTGACCGGACCGTGGCCACCTCTCGAATCGATTCAGGAAAAGATGTGGCTGTAGGAAATCAGATGGTTTCGTGGGGACTTAACGATAATCGGTGTCCCAGTCACTTAGGACAATACAACTCATTCAATGCGGGTTCAAAATATAGCCCCTGCGATCCGGGCACTCGAAGCGTAACTCAAAGCGCAATTCAAACCGCCTACTCCATCCATATCGACTTAATTCTTCAAGAAGTCGCTGCCACAGAGCTCGCCCTTTTCGCCGAGAACCTCGTCTCTACTGCGCTACGCACCGAGAGTGCAACGGGCGTGAATACTCGTGAAAAATTGAAACGAATGGCCACAGAGTGTTCGAAACATTCAGTAGCCCTGGGCCATGAGCTTCAGGAAGCCTTTGATGCCGCCGCTCTCAAAAGCCAAGCTCAGATTCCCAGCCCGGAAACCCTGAATTCACTTTGGGGCGACGCCGTAGGAGTAAGTCTTTTACTTGAAAAGAATGACCAAGCACTTCAAACTCTCGATGCCACAATCGATGCTCAATGTTCATTTCTTCAGGTAACTGGCGGCGCCGCGATTGCCAGCCAGGATCAAAAAATGACTTGCATCGATCTTGCTGAGAAACGGCAAAAGCTCGTGGTATTCCAAGAAAAAGCCTATCAACAACTCCCTTTCCTAGCTCAACGACTGAAGGGTAAAGAAACTTCGCTTTGGAAACAAGTGACTGCCAAGATTCCCCTCTCGCGTAAAGAAGTGCTTCAGGGAAAGATCGATCATCTGAAGAGGACACTGACGAATGAAGAGTCTGATTCAGTCAAAGAACTTTATACTGCCGCTCTAAAAGAGAAATTGGAACTAGTTGAAGACACAGTCTCCGCTCTGTGCAGAAATCCGAAAGAAGCAGCATTGAGTGCACTCAACGACCCCATACTGATGGACGCATTCTTCACCTCGCATCCAGAGTCAAAGAATGCTGGCTGGATTCTCTGCAAGGCTTATGTCGATGCGTCTTCAGTGAAGCATTCACAAGACGCCCTTTGGACCACAGTAAATCTGGGCACACTATTTATTCCGGGATTAGGAATTGTGGGTGGCGTTACCAGTACCGTGGGCGCACGCGCCGCCGTTGCTATTGCTGTCGCCTCAGCCACAAAAACCGGCATCGATCTCGAAGAAGAGCTCATTCTTGCTAAAACCCAGCAAACCCGTTTTCTAGCGGGGGTGGGTGAAGTGACGGGCTATCTTCAGGGACAAGCAACCCAAGATTCCTTTTTGAGAACCGCCCTCGTGACGGGCACTCTTGAAGCGCTGAACGTTGCTGGCACAGCACTGCATCTGGTAGTCGGTGCTCAAAGTTATGTAAAACTTCTGGATGAGGCTGAAAAGGTCGGCAGAACCAGCGCAAAAACAACAGACGTTTCGAGTGGTGCATCAATCGGCTTCAAAAACGCAAAAGGCGAATGGGAAACTGGAACAGCACTCACCGCGGCTGACTCAAACGGAAATATTCGCGTAAGGAATGCCTCCGGCCAATCGATGACGCTCACGTCAAGTACGACCGTTACCACCGATGCCGCCCTCAAAGATGCTGCTCATCAAGTCGAGCGCGCACGATCCGCAAGTGCTGCTAAGTCGACTGGAAAATCAGTGGCGCTCGAAAATGAGGTAATCGTGCCTCGGTCGGTCACCGCGGGCGAACCGTATACCTTTCACCCTGGCGATGAAGTCAGCGTTAGCCTTCCCGACGGACAACGTCGAAAAGCGCGCGTACTCCATATCGAGACAGGCCCTCCGGCTGCTGCACTCGTTGCAACCGAAGACGGTTCTGGACCGATTCGCATTACCGACCTAGAAACTCTGAGAGGCCCTCTCGACACGTACGTTCCGACGCCGCGTCTCGCGACCTACCGCGCCGAATACGCCCCCTGGTATCAATCCTTCGGCGCCGAGAACACAGAAGAGGTCGATAAGCTTATCGACCTAGAAATCAGTCACGCACTGGCCCAGAATCCAGAAGTACTGGCTCACCTCAAGTCAAAGGGCGTAAAATTCGATCCCAAACACGGTGTGCCCCTCGATCAGCTCGAATCCGCATCGCCACAAGCGCAAAAATGGATCGCAGCAGCAAAAGAAAAAACTAAAAAGGAAATCGCTCGAATTCAGCAAGGCTGCGGCGTTGCGATCCGGTAAGTGAATACGGCGAATTTCTCGCTCAGTTCACTCAGCGTCTTCAATAGCTTCCGCTGAATCCAAGATTAAAGGCAGGTGGTGCATCCACGCTCATCGGAATACTTCCGTTGGCACTAATGGCGGCACTTCCTAAGTCGTACTGTATACCGAGATTCACGCGCGACAACGAATTCTCTTGAAGCGGAATATCGGTAGAATTGAGGGCACCGCTCCACCCTCCTCGCAACGTGAACGGCCCCGTAGTCCAACCGACCTGAGCCTGCCCTCGGTTTCCTAATCCATTATGATCTGCGGCCACGGTTGCAGAGACATGCGAGTCTGAGCCCGTCTCCACTTGCCCACTCACTCGCGCATAAGTGTGATTTACGATTCCAGTGAAATCACCCACCGTCTGCGCGTTGCTGTTAATCGGTTGAACGCTAACTCCGACTTGAGCTTGTAGAGCGGCTCTGTCGCCCTGATAACCCAACGTGCCCTCAAGATTTGCTGTCCCGTAGGCATCTACCATGAGGCTACCCTCTTTCTCTCCTGCAGTGGCGTATGTTCCATTCACTCCCAGCGCCACCGAAGCATCGGCTTTCAGTGTCAATCCCGACGTCACTTCACCACCCAATACAGCATGCTGCTCAACCCGATTGTATGCCCCAACCATTCCTGGAACTGCACCCCCTTCGCCCATCCCAGAGACCGCAGCTCGATCTTGGAAGTAGACCGCCGTTCCATTTTGACCGGGAAAATGAGTCCCCTCGCCCCACTTCGTCTGAAACGCAGATCCTATCGTACGAGCAGAAGTCGGGTCAGTTGCCATAAAAATCGAAACCTGACTTCCTCGACCCACACGCAAGCTGGCCTTGACCACCGAAGCTTGAGCGGTTGCCATGGGATCTTGAGTGCGCAAGCCCGCGCCAACCACTTCATCCAAAACCTTCCCTAGATGGGTGGGCATCGTCACCAAGGGTTTGCCATTCGAGTCATAGATTCGGTAATTAATCCCTACGTCAGCCGCACTTTGAAAAAGTAGCGAAGCACCGTCAAAGCCTTCAGTTTTCGAAACCCCACCCCAATTCACCCGAAATACTTGAGCCGGGCGACTGGGGTCGGCTGCAATCACGTCTACATGAAGCTGATCACTGACCTGTGAAGCCACTATATAAGTTTTTAAGCCCAAAGCTGAACCCATTCGAGACTGAAGGGTCGCCCAATCTCGACAAACACCCACCTGTGACTTATTCCCGGGATACTGATAAAGAACACCCAAGCCCTTCAGAAGATCGTCCATTGACACAACGCTTGCGGTTAACGACTTAGAAGCGTCGGCTCTTTGCTTGTCATAGATGCTATTTCCAGCAGCTCCCACCATCAACATCAACTGAACCTTTTCCTCGACGCTCAGGCGATCCTTAAACTGCTTTCCCCATGCATCTAAACTCGTTCCTGAACGAATTTGAGTCACCATCGCATCATAAGCGCCCATCACTCGAAACTGAGATTCGTTCGTAATTCCAAAACCGGGGTTATTTTTTAAGAAACTCGCATCCGTATCCGACTCTTTTCCCTCTTTCATAAAAAAGCGCTGCCGCTGCTGGGCCTCTTTTTCCCAATCTCGTTGAGCGAGACAAGCGCTCGCAAAGCATGAAGTAAACTTCGAACGAAAGTTCCAGTAGTCGATCAGGATTTTATAGGTATTTGTATCTTCAAAAACCGTGTGCGCGCTGGGCTGCAAAGAAACCCTCGACTCGATCTCGACGTCGGCCGAACTTCCGTAAAAATAAGCTCGACACTCCACAGGCAAAGTAGAGTTTCTGAGTTGAATTTTTAGCCCACCGGCGGCCTCTGCGACGCGATTGATCTGTTCGGATCTTTGATCCAGTTGGTAAAGCGAACGGTACCGTTCGCATTCGCATTTCAAAGAAGCTTCGTCCTGTGCTTTTGCCGCGTCGGCAAAAAATAGTAAA
>CANJNU010000007.1 GCA_947475645.1 Bacteriovoracaceae bacterium
ACATCTGGAGCAGGAATGTCTTTGTCGGGGCCGATAATCATGTTGATCTCGGTGGTATAACGACGAGTAAGGGCCTGCGCTTCTTGGCGAGACAGTTGACCTGGATCAACGCGAATTCCTCCCTTTGCCCCGCCCAATGGAAGTCCGACCAGCGAACACTTAAACGTCATCAGCATGGCAAGGCCAGCGACTTCAGAAAGATTCACTTCAGGATGGAAGCGAATTCCGCCTTTACCGGGCCCCAGGGTCATGTTGTGCTGAACGCGGTAGCCCTCGAATACTCGAATGGAGCCATCATCCAGGCGAATCGGCACGCTCACGATTAATGCACGCTTAGGTACCTTTAAGCGTTCAGCGATGTTGGGGTCGAGACCCATCGTATTCGCTGCTTCTTGAAGATCGGTTACAGCGTTCCGATAAAGATCGCTGGTATCCCAGAGGTGAGAACTAAGGCTGCCTGAGTTGTGATGAGACATGATGACTCCGATGGACTGGCTGTCAAAAATACGCCATTAGAAATAGAAGACTGTGATGTCAATTCTAGAACGGTTGGATCGTGTGAGTTACAGAAAAGAAGTTACTGAGCTTTATTTGAAATGAAAAGAGTAAAAGTCTCGAAAAAGCGAGCAGAGGCGTTTATCCTTATTCTGTGGGAGTGAGTGAGATATGGCCGATAAGAAGATTCGTGTCGCAGTGCTTTACGGTGGACGGTCGGGTGAACATGATGTGTCGCTGCGTTCTGCCGCTTCGGTAATTCGTAATTTAGACCGCGATCGATTCGAGGTAATTCCCATTGGGATCGATAAGCAAGGTTGCTGGCGGCTTCAGGACCTCTCCAAGTTTGGGCCCGACGATGTATCGATGCCAATGGATGTGGATGCGCCTCAAGTAATGGTTTTGCCCCACCCTTCGAAGGAGTCTTCGATTGGTGGAAATTTGGTGGCTGTATCGGGCGGTAGCTCGACGCTTTTCCATATGGCTTTTCCGGTTTTACACGGGTCGTTCTGCGAGGACGGAACGCTGCAGGGACTTTTAGAGATGGCCGACGTTCCTTACGTGGGCTGCGGGGTTTTGGCTTCGGCGATAGGAATGGATAAAGACGTTGCCAAGCGGCTGGCACAGGCAGCGGGAATTCCGGTGGTGCCTTGGGTGAAGGTCGATTTGGACGATTGGAAATTTCGTCGCGAATCTTTGGTTCAGGAAGTTCACGATAAGCTCGGTTTTCCGTGTTTTGTGAAGCCCGCGAATGCGGGAAGCAGCGTGGGCGTGCAGAAGATCATCAATCCCGCGCGCTTAGGTTTGGCGATTCAAGACACCTTTAAGTACGATACAAAAATTTTGATTGAAAAGGCGATTATCGCTCGTGAGATTGAGGTCTCGGTTTTGGAGCTTATTGATTCGCCGGAGGGTCCGCGTGTGAGCGTGCCCGGCGAAATTGAGCCGACGCACGAGTTTTATTCGTATGAAGCGAAGTACTTGGACGACAACGGCGCACGCCTTTCGATTCCTGCGAAGTTGCGCGACGATCAGACGCAAGAAATTCAAAGAATGGCGCGCGAGACTTTCAAGATTTTGGGCTGTGAAGGCATGGCCCGTGTAGATTTCTTTGTAGATCGTTTTAAGGGAACTTTGTACCTGAACGAAATCAATACTATTCCCGGATTTACCTCAATCAGCATGTATCCGAAAATGTGGGAAGCCTCGGGGCTTCCCTATAAAGAGTTGCTCAGTCAGCTCGTCGACCTCGCGCTGAATCGCCATAAGATCCGCCGCAAGCTGGTTCGTTAAGCGCTCTCGGCCTCTACGGCAGGAAGTGCGTTGGGGTTGTAATTCGGGTCGATTACCTCAATAAAGCCGCATTCCTTTTTGGGGCACTTGTGCATTAAGCCCGCCTTTTTGGTAATCTTCTCCGTAAGAATCGGAAACTTGCAGGAAGGACAAGGCTGTTGAAGCGGCTTATCCCAGATCGCGAAATTGCACGCAGGCCACTTATTACAACTGTAGAAGAGGCGGCGGTAGCGTGACTGCTTTTGGCAAAGCTCGCCCTCAGCACACATCGGGCAAGGAATACCCATTGTAATGGCCGCGGTAAATTTACAGTTTGGATAGTCCACGCAAGCGAGAAACTTACCAAATTTCCCACCCTTCACGACCATCGGCTGACTACACTTTTCGCACTTCTTATCGGTGAACTCTTTCGGCACGATAATAATCTTGCCCGCATCGTCCTTCTTAAAGTCTTGAGTGTTCTTGCACTCGGGATAGTTTGAGCACGCAAGGAACGAGCCCATCTTACCCCATTTAATGACCATCGTGTGCGAGCACTTGTCGCACATAATGTCGGTGGCGACTTCTTGCCGCTTTACGTTCTTCATTTGCTCTTTGGCGAGTTCCAAAGTCTTCTCGAACGGTTTCCAAAAGGCGCCGAGAATTTTCTTCCAATCGGCGCGCCCTTCTTCGATCTCGTCGAGTTGGTCTTCCATACTGGCTGTAAACTCGCTGTTCAAAATATCAGGAAACGAGGCAACCAAAAGCTCGGTCACGACCGTTCCTAATTCGCTGGGAAAATACCGTCCACCATCGCGCTTCTCGACGTATTCGCGATCTTGTAAATTTGAAAGAATGGTGGCGTAAGTCGAAGGCCGGCCAATGCCGCGCTCTTCAAGTTCGCGAATCAGTGAAGCATCCGAGAATCGAGGTGGGGGCTGAGTGAAGTGTTGTTCGGGATTCAGTGACTTATTGGCAACCACATCGCCTACTTGAATCGGTGGTAGTTTAAGAGCTTTAGTATCGTCCTCGTCTTTACTCTCTTTACTTCCATCCTTGGCCATCTCTTTTGCTTCGCTATAGACAGCCGTAAATCCAGGAATCCTTAAAACTGAACCGGTGGCGCGAAATTGATAATGCTTAGCCGATTCGCCTTGAACGACAATATCGACTGCCGTTTGATCGTAAAGGGCAGAGATCATTTGACTGGCTACAAAGCGGTTCCAAATGAGTTCGTACAAACGAAACTCGTCGCGCTCTAAGTGTGGCTCAACAAGTGAGGGCAAATATTCGAGCGAAGTGGGGCGAATCGCTTCGTGGGCGTCTTGCGCGTTTTTCTTCGATTTGTAAACGTTCGGTTCGGCCGGTAAGTGATCTTTTCCGAAGTGTTTGCCAATGTACTCGCGCACCGCTTCGAGCGCTTGAGGCTCGGTGCGAACTGAGTCGGTTCTCATGTAAGTAATTAAACCGTGCGTTCCCAGCTCTCCCAGATCTTTACCTTCGTAAAGATGCTGGGCAAGAGTCATCGTTTTCTTGGCGCTAAATCCCAGTTTGCGGGCGGCATCTTGCTGAAGGCGCGAAGTAATAAACGGGGGTTGTGGCTTGCGTGAACGCTCTTTTTGTTCAATCGCGTGGATCTTCCACTCTTGGTCTTTTACATCCTTTAAGAACAAGTCGATCGAACTCCGATTGGAAAGTTCGGGATCGACGCTATCGACTTTAAAGTAGCGAGCATCAAAGTCGATATTCGACTTTGAGAAAGTACCATTCACGGTCCAATATTCTTCGGGTTTAAAAACCTTAATCTCGGCTTCGCGATCCACGACCAGGCGCAGGGCCACTGATTGTACTCGGCCGGCAGAGATACCGCGCTTCACTTTATCCCAAAGAAGCGGGCTAATTTTGTAACCCACCAAACGGTCCAAAATCCGGCGGGCTTGCTGTGCGTGAAATTTGTTTACGTTCAAAACCTCGGGCTTGCTCATCGCTTCCAAGATGGCGGGCTTGGTAATGGCGTTAAAGAGAACGCGGTGAACTTTTTTTCCTTTGGCCTTCAACTCCTCGTTAATATGCCACGCAATCGCTTCCCCTTCGCGGTCAGGATCGGTTGCGAGATAAAGAGTAGGTACATCTTTTGCGTACTTTTTTAGCTCTTCGATCACTTTTACTTTGGTTGGAATGACTTGATAGTCGGGCTCGAAACCTTTCTTCGTATCGACCCCAAGCTTACTTTTTGGAAGATCCTTAATGTGGCCTACGCTGGCCTTCACTATGAATTCGCGACCCAAGTATTTTTGGATAGTTTTAGCTTTTGAGGGAGACTCAACAATGACGAGGGCTTTCTTAGCTTTGGCCATGCGTTGTACTGTAGGCGGAAAGTCGGTCATTTTTCAAGTCACCTGCGTGATTGGGGAAAGAACAGAGGCCCCTGTTGAACCAGGCATTCACTCTGAAGGGCACACCTCACTGCATCGAAAAGACGCTGTGGCCCCCAGTTTTGGTCGGTTGCCCATTCCATGAGACCCTCAAGTGACGTGCCGCCCGATTGCGCCGTTCTTTCTGTGACGATTCGCATTAAGTCTTCTGTATCGGGGGAGTTCAACTTATATAAAGGAGGGGCGAGGAGAGGTAAGTCGATCTGAGTTGCCAGTTCGGTCCAGCTGTGGCCCAGGTCGGTGGCATGCCAAAGGGGGTAGGCGGTTGCTTGAGTGAGTAGCCTTTCGTTTCCGGCCAGCGCAACATCGCCAGGGAAGCAAGGAGTAACGTAAAGGTCTTTTCCGTGTTCGATTGCCCAGTCGGCGGTATTGAGTGCGCCCGAGCGATCGGCCGCCGCTACCATCCAGGTGGCTTTCGAGAGTCCCGCAATGATTCGGTTGCGAAGAATAAAGTTCCATTTCTCAGTGGGGCCGCCTGGAGGAGTTTCTGAAATCAGTAGTCCGCGGGCTTCGAGAATGCGCTGAGCAAGTGCTGCGTTTTCTCGCGGATAGATTGAATCGAGTGCGCTGCCTAGAATGGCAACCGTGGGAAGACCTGCTTCAAGTGCCGCTTCGTGTGCCGTGGTGTCGATTCCACGAGCTAGGCCAGAAAGAATAATCAGGGGGCTGAGCCTGAGCCGGTGAATCACCTCGCGCGTGTGCATCGTACTTCGGGGCTGCGGGCGCCGAGTTCCAACCACGGCAAAACCGTGTTCTGGCAATCGATCCAGAAGCGCAAAGGCCTCGGGCTGTCCACGTACCCACAGCTGTTTGGGAGGGCGTTGCAAGTGGGGAAATGGGGTTTCTAAAACGCGAGTTTCGATCGAAATATTTTTCATGGGCAGGCAAAAGAGCAAGTGCTATGCCCGAAAAAGCGGCAGCTGAGAGCATGGCGAGACTGAAATGGCGACGGTGGGGCTGGAATCTGGACGTATCTAAGGCTTATTTTCTGAGGTAAGGCCGGAATGCCTTTTTAGCGCCCACGTCGCGAACCGAAACCAGCGAAGCAGGGACTCTGACGCTCACGGTATGCTCTGGACGTTGAAGAAGACGCCATTGAGAAGGTAGAAAAGCTTGGGATTGAATCAGAAACTGTTGCGATTCGTTTCGTAAGATCACGTAGCGTGGATCGAACGAGTCGATCGTACCCGAAAGTGGAAGATTGAAGTCAGCCGCCGCCCAAACCGAATGAAAGAGAGTTAAGATTGCTAAGAAGAGAAATGGTTTCATCTTGCTGACGAACTCCCCGCGCCAACTGCTGAACCCGCAGCGGGTCCTTCAGACGAGGGGTTTTGGCGGTTCGACTCAGAGACTGCGGCTGCAGCAGCATCGAGTCCTTCGGAATGAATGCATTCCGAAACGCTCGGGCAGTTTCCACTTTTGTCGGCCAAGCAAACCGCCGAAGTGGCGTACTCCTTCTGCACTGGGCTGTCTTTGCAAAGAATGTCCATCACGCACATTCTTTTTCGCTCACACGAGCCTTTAATCCCGTAGCTTACCGCAGGAGGCGCGACTGCAGGATCGCCTGCTTTGAGTTTACAGATGGGGTCGGCAGAAAGAATTCCTGGAAGTACCAAGGTCAACGCAGCGATCATTAACAGTTTTGTCATAAATAACTTTCTTATCCTTTTAGTAGGCAGTTCAGCGCATTGGCTTCGGTTTGTTGTTGAAGTGGAATCTCGGCACCAAACGCTGCCATTAAGGTGGGGAAGAGGTGCTTAATGTTCGGTAGCATTGCTTTCGAGTCGGTAGGATTGACCGGAGCCCCATTGCCCTTGTCGATCGGTAGGCCAGCCATAAAAGGAATACTACTGAAGTTATTGTTGTCGTACTGAACGTCATCCTTCATGTCGCCCACCACTTTTCCGCCGGGAATGCGGTAGCCCGCAAGAAGAACCGAGGCGGTGTACCAATGATTCGTACCTCGGTGAATTGGATCGGAAAAAGTCTCAAGAGCCGGGCTTCGATCAAAATCAGAGATTACCGAAACTAAGGTCCGATCGAGAAATCCTTTCTCTTTTAAATTTTTCAGAAGGCGTAAATAGTGGGTCCAGAATTTAGTTTGTTGAAAAATCTCGTCTTCTGAGCCGTTGTGAAAGTCGCCATTCAGAAAGGGAACATCTACGACAGCCGAAAGGGTATTAGTAACCAGATATTCGGCCATTGCAAAACTAAAGGCCTCTTTGACTATACTTTGAGCGTAACCAGGCTTGTTTTGAAACGCGATCCAGTCGGAAGTAAATTCCTCGGGGCGAGTGGCTCCGCCGATTTTATTTAAGCTCGAAGTGAGGGCTCTCTGCAAGGCTTCCACTTGAGTTTTTGCGCTCGAAGGGGGGCCCGTGTTGAAGTCAACAAAGCCAGCGAAGGTCGTCGCTCCTTGGGTTGCTGCACCGATGTCGAAATCGGTGGCTTGCTTTGAAATGAGTTCTAGAACCGCTGCCGAAGACCGCGTAGCGTAGTCAATCCACAGTTTTATAAATTCGGGCTTTTTTGCAGTGTACCCTGCAGTAATTTCTTGCGCTTTTCCGAACTGAAACTGAAATGCATCGAGCACTTTTCGGCTGGATGATTTGAAACTTTTGGTGCCCGCTTGGCCTGCCAAATTTTGAATGGTTTGATCGACCAGACTTCGTACGCTCAGTTCTACATCGTTAGAACTGGGCTGGGTAAGGCCTTGAAATGTGCTGTAACTGCTAATGTTGATAGGAATTTGCGCGCCCTTTGCCATAGCTACATTTGAGTAAAATTCGAGGGGAGTGTTGGAGAGCTGCACATAATGAAGGGGAAGGTAGCCTTCGGTTCGTGCAAGATGGCCCGCAATCAGTGATGAATAGGTAATTGCATATTGGGAAATTAGACCGTGAAGCTGCATTTGATTGGATTGACCGTGGCCAAGTGCGTTCAGTTCCAGGCCTTTTAGAACCAGAATGTCTGTCGTGAATGCAGCTCTTGCAGAGTACCCTGAATGGGTTCCTGCAATTCCAGGAAGGTAGCCAAACGAATGTTCGCCTCCGTTATTGGCGATGTACTTGGATGCATTGTGGATCGCTTGCGTAAATCGATTATGGTACTTCGGATGCGAAGTGAGGCTAGGGTCGAATGAGAGGTCTTCAGAGCGGCAAGCTCCAAGCTCATTGGTTACTTCTTCTCTGGAAAAGGACTGTTGGACAGTCTGAGTTCTTCCGTTGACATCGGTAATGGTACGAGTGTTCGTTCCAGTAATGATTCTTTTACAGTTAAGGGTGTATCCCTTGCTTGCTGGTCTAAAGTAGTCGGGTGAGCGCGCGCAATGGCTCCACATGCTGTCCCAACCTCCGCGCGTTTGGATGTTGATGAGAAACCGCTTTTGCGAGTTCGGAACGGTTCCCGAGGGCCCTACGCTACCCGTAGTTCCAGCAGCTAAAACGTCGCGAACAAAATTGGGGCCGAGCACCGAGCCTAGCGCCAGCAGTCCTGCGCTTTGAAGGGATTGTTCCAAAAATCTTCGTCTGGTAAGTAGCTTTGGAGACATAGTGACCTCTTAATTTGCTTTCGTAAACGCAGCTTGCGTTGCGATGGCTTCAATTAGTTTTGCGTAGTCCATATTCATTTCGCCCCGAAACTGATCAGTGAGTTGATTAATCATGGGCAGGTCTTCGATCGACTCTTCTCGCCCCATCAGATTCATAAATGTTTTTCGAACTACACATTTTGAGAAGGAGTGTGACTGGGTGAGTACCTGCCCCACTTCCTGAACTCCGCCAGTGATTGGCTTACCCAAGAAAAGGCCTTCGCCTTTTTTGGCGCCACCGATCATGCCATTGATCCCAATTTCTTCGCTGCCTTGGGGGTCAGGATAGTGAAGCATTTCGCCCAAAGTTTCGTACTTCGTGCCGAATTTTGGAACAAAGGAAGAACTTAATGACGAAGACAACGGGTCGAGGTTGCGGTGGCACGAGTAGCACTCGGGCCTAAGATGCCCTTTTGCGCTGCCTGGAATATAGCGAGCGACGTCGCTTGAACTCATGGAAGACGTATTATTCTTGGGCATTTCATCGTAGCGCTCGGCTGGGCCATCACAAAGAAATCGTATAAAGTAACGAGCAGCAAGAGTTCTTGCTTTTGGAACCTGTGCAATAGCGGCCGCCATGTTTAAGATACCCGACATCTTTTTTGCGGGTAAGAGTCCTGTGCTCTTCATTTCAACAAGGCCAGTATTATCAGTACTTGTATTTCCCTCAGCAAGTTCGTCAAAAATGGTTGGAAGGGTGTCGAGCGAGCTTTTAAACCAGTGAAGGGAGGCTGTGCCTAAACTGTCTTGCGTGATTTTTTTGATAGGAAACGAGGCAATCGTAGTTTGAGCGGGATCATTAGGTGCAAGTTGACAGTTATCGAGGCGATTGAATTCGTTGCGTGAGTCTTCCATAAAGCCCGAAAAGGGCACGTATTGACCCCGCATGCGCATGAACGCAAAATATTCAAAACCAGCGCAAGTGTATGGGGCTGTAAAGATTTCAGAATAGGGACGGCTAGTTATTAAAACATGATTAATGAGGCGATTAGCCTCTTCGCGGATGTCTTGGTTGAGTCTTAGAATGGCCTGCCCCTCGGGCCCGAGGGGTACGCCTGGGTTCTGGCTTACGTTGATTTGAGCGAAGGTGGCTACCGGATTTGCGTCGTTGGTTGAGCCTTGGCTCGTGTACCTGAGCGGAGCGCTAGAAGGCCCCCCTTGGTCGACACACGAAAACCGAGAGAGATGAAGTGGCGAGATGGCGGGAGCTGAATAAAAACTGGGTGGATAGGTAGATCTAGCCGTGCGCTCGCGATTAACCCCCTCGGTGTTCAATTCAGCATGCGATGCAACGAGCGGATCAGCGATTGGGCGGTAAGCGCAGGACGCAAAGAATCTTCCGAGTGTATTATCAACGTAGGCGTCTTGCTCGGCCCAGAAAGTTTTAATGCGACTCCAACTGTCTTGCCACTGGTTGGTGATGCGGCCGTGGCGTCGCACCACCCGGTTCGAGAGGTTGAAATCCTTGAGGGGATGCGGAATGTTTGCAACAGAAGGAATCAGGGTGACGTCATCAGAGATGTATTGTTTCCTGAGGTCCGAAAGCTTGACTCGATAGTATGCCTCGTTCGGATCTTCTAGACCTTGAACGCGAGCCTCCCACTGTTGTTTTTTGAATGCGTTCAGTGATTGACGCCCCGAGATCTCTGCAACGGATTGTCGGGTTTGGGGCCGCGAATTGAAGTACTTAAGGGCCTCACTGTAATTGGTCAGAGCGGTTTGCACTTGAGTGATCTCGGCCCCGCTTAAAAAAAATGGGCCTGTGTTACCGGTTTGAGATCCCAGGCCCAACAAGGGCTGGGTGACACTTTGTGTCCCCCAGGGCACTTGACTTGTAATGTCTTCTAGTACTTTGTCTCGCTTTGGCAGTCCAATTTGAACCATTCCGTCGCACTCGCGCCAAAATTCTTTTGTGCTGTCGAACAGCGTGACATCAAAACGGGTGGGGCAAAGTGACGTAAGGAAAGCTGTTCTGGTTGCATCGCTGACATCGGCCGATGAAGGAAGTGAACCGATTTCTTGCAAATATTGAAGGAAGCGGGATGAGTTGGCTTCGAGGTACCAGCCGCCCATAAAGTGAATGCCAGGCAAAATTTCGCCCGCTTGCTGGCGGTGCTCGAAGACGATGATGTCGCTTGTGGGGTCAAAAGACGCTTTTTGAAAAGGTTCAAGGTTGGGGCGGTGTGGATAGGTGACCGCCGGATAGGTTGAACTTGAGTTATCCGTAAGAATGAGCTTAGGAATGCCGCCTTCAGGACTACCGAGCTGAAACTGAACACCCGCATACCAGCCTGCGCCGCGATTGAAAGCGGTATGGTCGCCGAGATCCCTGGGATCGCCTGCATCGAGTCGGTTAAATTCGCGCGTTCCCAGCCAAAGTCGGTGATACGTCTTCATGGCATTGAAGAAACCAGGCTCGCTTTGAAGCTTTTTGATAAAACTACTCAGCGTAAATTTTCCGTCACTAAAGTCTTTCAGTTCTTGCCGAGTGGGTGTTCGCCTGCCGATCTCGAGCGCAAGCTTCTTAATGACGTCGAGCTTGCCTGAGTTGCCGATCCAAAACTGAGGGCTGAGAAGCGCTGCCTGACAGACGGCGCGTTTTGCGATGTCGGGGGTGCCGGGCAGACTTTTCACTTTCCTGTAAAGCGAGGCCAGCTCTTGAACCTCGGGCCGATCTTCAGTGTAAAGATCGAGCCAAATATTTCGTGCTGCGAGTAATGCAAACTTTACGGCTTCGTCGCTGGGCGCGGGATCGCCTGAAAGCGATTCAAAAATCTTGGAGGTCGAGAGGTGGTCTTTACAAAGCGTGGCCGACTGAATTCGTAATGCAATCAGGGCAAGCGCATTACTAGGGCGATCTTCCTGGCCAAATGCGCCCATAATTCCGCCCCCGCCCGAGTCTTTGGGCGCGAAGTCTTCTGCCACGAGCGGAGCCTGGGGAAAAAGTTCATGCAGTCGCACGTAGGTTGCCTCTCCCGAACTTCGCACCAAGCTCGACTTTGATTCCAAGAAAGAAGCCATGGCCCTTGTTGTCGACACCGCATCTACTGCATCGGCGCGCTTTTGCATGCCGCCAGGCATCTCGCAGGCAGCAAGAATGATGGGCAGAGTCAGTGGCAGTATTTTGGAGTAAAGCAAATTCATATTTCGCACTAGAATTCCCCTATCGACAGATTCTCACTCTAAGGTAAGAAGGAATAGTTGTGTCAAAAAGGACTCCCTCCCTTTTGGTGGTGTACT
>CANJNU010000008.1 GCA_947475645.1 Bacteriovoracaceae bacterium
ATTATTTACGTATGAGGACACGGTTTCCGAATAGGAATCGTTCCACTGCATCGCCACTTCAACATCAACTGTTTCTCTGGCCGCATGAAAAAAGAGGACGTTCGGATGAAGCGCCTGTTTTGATTTATTCATGTGTTCAACAAACTGAGTCAAACCACCTTCGTAATGAAAATTCTGCTCTTTAAAGCCTTCTACCCGTTCGTCGGTGAGAAGAATTCGTATTCCACTATTGAGGAAAGCTAATTCACGGAGACGTGTGGCGAGGGTGTCGCTATTAAATTCTAAAACCTGAAAAATCTCTGGGTCCGGCTTAAACGTCGTAATTGTTCCGCGCTTATCCGTTACACCCACTTCTTTTAACGGACCCTGTGCAGCTCCGCGCTTAAACGTCTGTTTAAAAACCTTGCCGTTTTGACGAACTTCCACGGTTAACAGCTCGGAGAGGGCGTTCACACAAGCGGCGCCTACTCCATGTAAGCCGCCCGAAACCTTGTAAGCGCTTCCTTCTTCGTTAAATTTTCCACCCGCATGAAGCTTCGTCATCACCACTTCGACTGCCGAAACACCCGAACTGTGCATTCCGGTAGGAATACCACGACCATCGTCTTCGACGGTCACACTGTTATCAACATGAATCGTTACTTTTACACTCTTAGCAAAACCAGCTAATGCCTCGTCAATCGAGTTATCCACAATTTCGTATACGCAATGATGAAGCCCACGGAACGAGGTGTCGCCAATATACATTCCCGGACGTTTACGAACAGCCTCAAGACCTTCCAGAATTCTAATTTTATCTGCTGAATATTCCCCCGCTGCAGGGGCTGTATTAAGGGCCGTCACGGAATTGTTATCGGAGTGTTCCATAATTCTATCTTTTCCCGTTCAACTGGCTATTCACTATCCACTCAGCTCATCCAAGTGCGCTTGCCCTTGTTTAATCCAGAATCTTTTTAATAACGGATTGGAGGGCGAGAAATTCGCATCCAAAAAACTTTCCGTTGTTGAAATAAAAACCTGAAGATCACTCTTCAATAAAAACTGAATGAGAAATTCTCTACGGTGGCGATCGAGTTCAGATGAAAAATCATCCAAAAGAAACAACGGGCGATGTCCGGTTTCCTTTGTGAACAACTCAACCTCACAAAGTTTTAGAGCCAAGAGGGCTGAACGAACTTCTCCTTGCGACCCATGGCCCTTTAACGTTTGAGACCCCAGATAGAGACTCCAGTCATCCCGGTGGGGACCCACCAGCGAGTGGCCAGAGCGCCATTCTGCTTCTCTCATTTCAGAGACTTTTTGCCAGAAAGAATGCTTTAATTGGTCTAGCGAAGGAGGGGGGGACTGTCCAGTTAAATGTACCTGTTCTAAGCTATTGTTCACGCTAGATAAACCCTCAATTTGAGGCGCCCATAGGGATTGATAAATCAGGTCTAAAAGAGGCTGTTCAGGGGCGATCTGGCGCAGAGTTAAATCGAGTACTTTCTGAAGCCGAAGTATCCACCTGAAGCGAGTATCCGTGATGCGGGCAGCTAAATTTGCAAGCGCCTCTGTAAAACCATCCAGGACTGCCTGCTGTCTTTGAGTTGCCGATGTCTTTAAAACAGCGTTTCTTTGTTCTAGGACGCGTTGATACTGAGAATACTCCCTCAGGTAGTCAATATTCTCTGCAGCAAGCACACGATCCAAATATGAGCGCCTCATGGCCGGCTCACCGCGAATCAGATCATGGTCGGCCGGATTAAACACGACGGCGTGAAAACCCAATTCAATATTGCCGAACCGCTGAGTGAGGTAAAGGGTCGAACTCTTAAAAGGTTTACCGTTAATAAACGCTACCTTGGTGGCCTTAGTGTGGGCAACGTCCGCAAAGGCAAAGACCAACTTAAGTTGAGTCTCCCAATTCGTGTCCTGAAGCACACAGATCAGCTCCGAGTGCTCTTGTTGCCACATCATCACTTCTGAGGTTTTAGAGCCTCGAAAAGATCTTAAGCTAGAGAAGTAACTAATCGCCTCAAGGATCGACGTTTTACCTTGGCCATTGCCTCCAAAGAGGAAGTTCAGATGGGGACCGGCTTCGATTGTCGTCTCGCTTATGTTTCTGAAATTTCGAAGAGTCAGCCGATCGATTTTCAAGAGCTTTACTAGATTCGCATCGGCATAATCACATAAGTGTGATTACTCTGTCCTTCGATTTTTAAAATTCCAGGACTGAGACGATCCTTCAGATGAAACTCTAAAGTCTCGCCTTCAGCGACGTTAAGACACTCAAGTAGGTAGCGCGAGTTGAATCCAATATCCATCGCCTCATGCGCGTATTCTACGTCGATCTCTTCGCGTGCTTCGCCCATGTCGGGATTACTCGATGAAATAGTCATCGCCCCACCATTCAAAACAACTTTTACACCGCGACTCTTCTCGTGTGCGAGTAAACTTACTCGCTTTAAAGCCGAGTTAAATTGTTCGCGATTCATCTTCACAATTTTATCTACTGACTTAGGAATCACAACTCTATAGTCGGGGTACTCACCGTCGATCAGCCGAACAAAAAGAAAACTATTCTCAAATTTAGCAAAAAGATAACCCCGCTCAAACGAGAGTCCAATTACTGACTGAGATTCAGTAAGAAGTTTTCTAATCTCAGTGAGGCCCTTCTTTGGAATAATAATTCCACGACGAAGTTCAGGCATCGTAAGGAACACTTCAGAATCAACAAAGGAAAGTCGATGACCGTCGGTAGCGGTCATGCGCATTACGCCATTTTCAAGGTGTTCGAAATAAACTCCGTTGAGATGGTAACGAGTCGAGTCGGTTGAGACTGCAAACTGCGTACGATCGATCATGTTTTGTAAAGCATCTACTCGAGCATCTGAATAAGTCTTGTCTTCGAAGATGGGAAGAGCCGGATATTCGTCTGCCGATAAACTCACCACATTGAAACGCGATTTTCCGCAAATCAATTCAACCCAGTTGTTATCTTTCTTTGAAATCTGAATCTCTTTTGACGGAAGTTCTTTTACGATATCGAGAAAATGCTTAGCTGAAAGGGTTACTTTCCCCTCTTGAGGCGATTCAACAGGAAGGGACATCTTGATGCCCACTTCGAGATCGGTTCCGCTTAAGGAAAGTTCATTTCCTTTTACTGAACAAAGAATATTTCCAAGGATCTGAACCGTATTTCGTTTTTCAACGACGGACTGAACCTTCTGCAAGGCTTGTAACAACGGATCTCTGTGAATTGTAAATTTCATGTGAATTTCTCTAAATCCTTCTTTGAAAGCCCATCTTGACTCTCTTTTTTTGCGGGGATTGACAAGAGTTCATTCAGGCTTTTTTGGGCATCCCGACCCCCTTCTTCTGAAGAAGATCTTATATATATAAAGAGTAGTAGTAGTAGTAGGGGCGGTGGATAAGCGGATAAGAGAGTTAAGGTTTTGTAATTATTATAGAAAACCGGTGGATAAGGTTGGGGATAGCGATGGGGGATAACTTTGCTGATTTGTGGATAACTCAGGAGGTCTTGAAAAATGGCAGTTATCCACCGGGTTATCCCCAACCCAATTGGGGATAACCCGTAATAGAGGAGTATTATTGTCTATCTACTCGGCGATTTGATGCAATATTTGTAAAAAGAGATGAGTTATCCACAAAAGAAGACGAAAAAAATAAGGTATTAGGTGTTTAATTATTTATAAACTTTTGTGGATAAGGGGATAACTTTTTAAACTATTGAAATTACGTGTTTATATTTATTTAAAGTCTATTTATTTTGTGGATAAGGTTGTGGATATCTTTGTGGATAAAAGTTATCCACAAAGATATCCACAACCTTATCCACCGACTAATCCACAAATTTTGAGTTTAAAGTAATAAAGTCTGTCTCTTGAGAAGAGTAAATTTTTTTTATAGTCTGCAGACCGGTTATTCGCGACTAGGAGCGTTGTTTCTAATATAATCAACGACCTCTTGTAGGCCGGTGCCTGGCGTGAAGATCATGTGAACGCCTTGGCTTTTAAGGGCGGCAAAGTCTTCATCGGGGATAATACCACCCACCACGAAAAGGGCATCCGTAAGTCCCTTCGCTTGAATACCTTGGATGATATCTGGCACGAGGGCATTATGCGCGCCTGATAGGATGCTCAGTCCAACCACATGCACGTCTTCTTGAATGGCTGCCGTGACGACCATCTCAGTGGTTTGGTGAAGGCCGGTATAGATCACCTCGAAGCCAGCGTCACGCAGCGCGCGCGCAATCACCTTGGCGCCTCGGTCGTGCCCGTCCAAACCCGGCTTAGCTACCAATATTCTAATCTTCGTTTTGTTTTGTATCATTGCTAGAAGCTCCCTAATTCACGGTACTCACCAAAAACACCCCGTAGTGTATCGCACACTTCTTGGAGGGTAGCGTACGCTTTGACCGCCTCAATCATTGAAGGCATTAAGTTCTTACCCGCTAGAGCATCTTCTTTAACTTGGCTCAGGGCGGCCGCGTGGGCCTGAGCGTCGCGTCTCGCTCGAAGTGAAACAAGCTTCTGTGACTGGGTTTGTTCAATCGTGCGATCGATGTAAAGGGTCTCCAGGGGTTTACTTTTCTCCTGCTGCTGGTAGCGATTTACACCCACCATCACTTTGTCTTTCGTCTCCAGAAGACGCTGAAAGTGATAGGCGCTATTTCCGATTTCAGCCTGAGGGTAGCCATTCTCAATCGCGGCCACTATGCCTCCCATCTCGTCGATCTTGCGAAGGTAGTCGAGAGCCTCTTTCTCCACTTTATGAGTCAGTGTCTCCATAAAATAGGATCCACCAAAGGGATCGACAACATGAGCTACACCACTTTCTTCGGCAATGATTTGCTGCGTACGCAGTGCAATCATCACAGACTCATCCGTGGGTAATGCCATGGTCTCGTCCATAGAGTTGGTGTGAAGGGAGTTAGTTCCACCTAAAATGCCTGCCAATGCCTGAATCGCCACGCGTACAATATTATTGTAAGGCTGCTGTGCGGTAAGTGAGACCCCGGCCGTTTGTGCGTGGGTTCGTAGCATCCATGACCGAGGATCCTTGGCCCCGTAGCGCTCCTTCATGAGGCGCGCCCAGATCCGGCGGGCTGCCCGAAATTTAGCAATCTCTTCGAAGAAGTCGTTGTGAACGTCCCAGAAAAAAGAGAGGCGAGGGGCGAAGTCGTCAATCTTCATTCCTCGCTGTAAGCAACCGTCGACATAACCCAAACCATCCGCGATGGTAAAGGCGAGCTCCTGTACGGCAGTCGCCCCAGCTTCACGAATATGGTAGCCAGAAATACTGACCGTGTTCCAATTAGGATATTCCTGAGTGCAATACTCGATCGTATCGATGACTAGGCCGACGGCCGGTTTAATGGGGAATAACCACTCTTTTTGAGCGATGTATTCTTTAAGAATATCGTTTTGTAGGGTGCCCTTGACTTTGTGTTTAGGAACGCCCTGCTTTTCGGCTACGGCAAAATACATGGCCAAGATTACAGCGGCCGGTCCGTTGATGGTCATCGAGGTGGTCACATCACCCAGAGGAATTCCAGCAAAGAGCTCCTCCATGTCTTCTAAAGAGGAGACGGCCACACCACACTTACCCACCTCGCCTTTTGATTTGGGGCTGTCGGCATCGTAGCCCATTAAGGTGGGCATATCGAATGCGGTCGATAAACCGGTCTGGCCATGTTCCAATAGGAGTTTGAAACGCTTATTGGTTTCTTTGGCGCTGGCGAAGCCGGCAAACTGCCGCATGGTCCAAAATTTACCGCGATACATATTGCGCTGTACGCCGCGAGTAAATGGAAATTCTCCGGGAAACCCGGAGTCGCGGAGATAATCGAAGCCAATGTCTTCGAGGTCTAATGGAGTACACAGAAGCGGCACGTCCATGTCGCTTTGTGTGGTGAATCTTGCATTTCGCGTGGGATATTTCGCCTCAGAATCCTTTAAACGAGTTACCCACTCAGCCCGCGCCGCCCGAAGGGCGTCCATTTTCTCTTTAGAACTTTGAATCGACATACTTCAATTCCTTCCTACTTAAAAGCCCGCGAGCTCTTGCGCGGCAATTACAATACGTTGGATCTCCGAAGTACCTTCGTAAATCTCTGTAATTTTTGCGTCGCGGAAATTACGCTCCACGACGTAGTCTTTAGTATAACCGTAGCCGCCATGAACTTGAATGGCCTTGGTAGAAATCCACATGGCTGCTTCGGATGCTGCAAGTTTTGCCATTGCGGCATCTTTGGTGTATCGCTGGCCTTGATCCTTTAATCGTGCGGCAGACCAAGTCAGAAGGCGTGCGCCCTGAAGGCGAGTTGCCATGTCAGCGATATGAAATTGAATGGCTTGAAGCTTTGATATGGGGGCACCGAACTGCTCGCGCTCGCTTGCGAACTTCTTGGACGCGTCGAGAGCACACTTGGCGATGCCCAAAGCCTGTGAAGCAATTCCGATACGACCGCCATCTAAGGTGGAGAGAGCGATTTTAAGACCCTGGCCCTCTTTTCCGAGCAAACAATCGTCTGGAACAAAAACCGAGTCAAAAAAGAGCTGGGCAGTAGATGAGGCGCAAATACCAAGCTTATCTTCGAGTTTTGCGACAGAGAACCCCTTGGATTGGGTGTCAACGATCAAGGTAACAATGGCCTTGCTTCCCAGAGTGGGATCAAGCGTAGCGAACAGAATACAGGTGTCGGCCTCACGGCCGTTGGTGATCCAGTTTTTGGTGCCACTCACTTCGTAACCACCGGCAATCTTTTTTGCAGTACAGCGAAGCCCAGCAGGGTCTGACCCTGCGCCTGGCTCGGAGAGGGCGAAACAGCCCAGTTTCTCTCCACGAGCGAGTGGAATCAGCCACTTCTGTTTCTGCTCGGGGGTTCCGTAAGCGAAGATGGGATAACAGACCAATGAGTTATTCACCGACATAATAACTCCGGTAGAGGCGCACGCGGCAGAGACTTCTTCGAGCGCCATGGCGTACGAAACAGTGTCCATGCCCGAGCCCCCGAACTCCTCGGGAATCATGATTCCCATCAGGCCCATTTCACCCAGCTGTTGAACGATCTCGGTGGGAAACTCGCCCGACTCATCGAGCCGCTTCGCCTCGGGGGCGACCTTTGCTCTTACGAAGGAGCGAACTTGATCCATGAGCATTTGTTTGGATTCGTCTGATTCCGGCCAGCCGTTAATCATAAATAGGTTCCTTTAAAAATTAGGCGTCAGTAAATGTGGGTAAGCGCTTCTCGACGAAAGCGGCCATGCCTTCGCGTTGATCAGGGGTCTCAAAAAGGCGTCCGAAGCACTGTGCTTCTGCGTCCAGTTTTGTGTTCAGTCCGACGGACTCTGCAAATTCGTTCATCAGTGACTTAGTTTTTGCGATGGCGGGGCCTGAATTCTGTGCGATTTTTTTTGCCAAAGTAAGAACCTCGGCCATAAAATCCGTGGACGGATAGACATGATTAACAAGACCAACCTGGAGGGCCTCGGCCGCGGAAATTTTTCGACCACTAAAGATCATCTCCTTTGCCTTTCCCCATCCAACGAGTCTGGCAAGGCGAATCGTACCGCCAAAGCCCGGTATCACGCCCAGACTCACTTCTGGCAAACCGAAGACGGCCCGGTCATTCGCAAGAATAAAGTCACACGCAAGGGCCATTTCGGTTCCCCCACCGAGAGCGTAGCCATTAACGGCCGCAATGGTGGGTTTAGACATCAGCTCAAGAAGTTTGGTCACCTCGTGACCCAGTTGCGAGAAGCGAATCGCTTCATTCACGGACATCTCCTTCATTTCGGAGATGTCTGCTCCCGCAATAAAAGCTTTTTCACCGTCGCCCGTGAGTATAACCACCCGAACGAGACTATCGATGGCCGCCTCTCCCAATGCGAGCTTGAGTGACTCAAGGGTTTTGATATTGAGTGCGTTGAGTGCATTCGGACGAGATACGCGGATGATTTGAATTCCCGATTCAAGGGTCTCGGTAAGTACTGTGTCATGCATCATAGCGGTAGAATCCCCGTCTGGTTTTTTTCCCAAGCCATCCCGCAGCGACATACTGCTTAAGTAACGGGGATGGGCGATATTTTGAATCACCTAATCCCTCATGAAGCACGTTCATAATTGCCAAGCATGTATCGAGGCCGATAAAGTCGGCTAACGTAAGTGGCCCCATGGGTTGGTTCGTTCCAAGTTTCATGGCAAGGTCAATATCTTCTGCCGAGGCCACTCCTTCTGCAAGTGCGATGATGGCTTCGTTCAACATGGGCATAAGAATGCGATTCACCGCAAAGCCGGGCATGTCCTTGGCTTCAATAAAGGTTTTACCCATTCTTTCGGCTACCGCACGAACCACCTGAAATGTCTCGGACGAGGTCTGTAATCCGCGAATACCCTCAACCAGCTTCATCACAGGTACAGGATTCATAAAATGAATTCCCGCAACCTGCTCTGGTCGCTGAGTTTGAGCAGCGAGTGCTGTAATGCTGATCGACGAGGTATTACTCGCCAAGAAAGTGTGGGGTCCGCAAGCCGCGTCGAGTTTCCTAAAAAGTTGATACTTAAGTTCAGGGTTCTCAGTTGCGGCCTCAATGACAAAGGGGCAGTTTTTGAAATCTGACAAATCGCCCAGAGGAATAATCTGGCTGAGGATTCGCTCCATCTCAGGTGCGGCGAGCTTTCCCTTCTCAACTTGCTTGCTGAGCTGTTGGGTGAGTTTACGTTTTCCGGCTTCTGCATGAGCGAGAGATTGATCGGCTAAGAGCACCTGAAAGCCAGACTGGGCCCCTACTTGGGCTATTCCGCAGCCCATCTGTCCTGCACCGAGGACGCCGATTTGTTGAAAAGAGAGAGGAAGAGCTGAGCTCATAAAGGTTTCCTTTTTTAAGTCACTTACCAATACAAAATTCTGAAAATATTTTCCCCAAAATATCGTCGGGGACGGTTTGGCCAATGAGGGGCGAGAGGGAGTGGAGCGCTTGTCTTAGGTCTGAGGCGAAGAGCTCGATTTCGTCTGCGACGAGGGCGCGTTTTAAGTCTTCTCCTGCGGCCAGCGCAGCCTGACAGTGTTCCCAGCGCGTCAGAAGAATCTCGCCGGGGCTGCGATGAACCCAGCGCTCGCAGAATTTCAGAATAGTCTCGGTTGCTTCCGGCAATCCCGCGCCAGTCACTGCCGAGACCGAGACCCAAGTTTGTATTCCCAAGGAAACCAACTCATTCCGAACCTGAGAGATCTGATCTGCGCCCACTTGGTCGGATTTAGTAAAAACGCCCAGTGTTTTTTCGGTCCATCTGTGAGAGGGATCAATCTTAGCCCACTCATCGCGCACAGCGTTAAGATTACTTAAAGGATCGACTAAGAAGAGCAGTAGGTCGGCATCTTGAGCAGCCCGGAGAGTGCGCTGAATGCCTTCGTGTTCGATGGGATGCTCGGCAACCCTCAGTCCGGCAGTGTCTTCAAGGCGCAGGGAAATGGACTGACTGATTCCGCGCAGCGTGAGTTTCTCTCTCACCACGTCGCGTGTGGTTCCCGCTAGCTCTGATACGATCGAGCGATCCTCACCGAGAAGTGCATTAAAGAAGCTCGATTTTCCGGCGTTCGGAATTCCCAGGAAGGCTGCGCGAATGCCGTCTTGAACTTTTGATCCACGATTAAACGAGTCGGCCAGACGCAGAATTGATTCGAGGCAAACCTGCGCACGCAATTTGAGACGGGGAAGGCCCACTTCTTCGATATCCTGGTCAGCGAAATCGATTCCAATTTCAGAGAAGGCGGCCAGACTCTTAAGTTCGTCAGAGATGCCCTGTAAGAGACGATTTTGCGTTCCCGAAAGTTTCTCAAGTGCAAGCGAGATAGCGGCATCGTTAGATGCTGAGATCAGCTCAGACACGGCTTGGGCTTGCGAAAGCGAGAGCTTCCCGTTCCTTACGGCACGGAAACTAAACTCTCCAGGCAGGGCGGGGCGAACTCCGAACTTGAAGATCTCTTCTAAAACACGTGTAGCGATGTAAGCACCGCCGTGAATATGGATCTCAACCAAGTTTTCGCCCGTATAACTGAGCGGAGCCAGAAAGTAGGCAAACAGAGTGTCGTCGAGCATACGATCGGACTGAATCTCTTGCAGTCGAGCGCGGTAGAGTTTTCGAGGGGTTCGGCTCACGATGGGCTGGATCCTAGTAAGTGCCTCCAAGAGCAGAATGCTCTTGGGGCCACTTACGCGAATCAGTGCAATTGCTCCCCCTACAGGAGTACTGAGGGCTGCAATCGTGTCTTCACTCAGATAGGCTGCAGAATCACGCTCTGGAAGTGACAACGGTGCCACCCTTCGCGTCCAATGTCTTATTCAGCATCATCTGCTGGGCGATACTGGCGAGTGCATTCGTGAGCATATAGACGGTAAGGCCCGAGGGTAAGTTGATCATCATGAAGCCAAACATAAGCGGCATGAATTGCATCATTTTCTGTTGAGCAGGATCTGCTGCGGTCTGAGGCTGTAACCGCTGTTGAACGAACATCACGGCAGTGAGAAGAACGGGCGTGATGTAGAAGGGGTCACGTACGGAGAGATCATGAATCCAAAATCCAAAGGGTGCGTGAAGGAGCTCAATCGAGCTGTAGAGGACGCGATATAACGCAAAGAAAATGGGCATTTGAATGAGCATGGGCAAACATCCGGCTGCCG
>CANJNU010000009.1 GCA_947475645.1 Bacteriovoracaceae bacterium
ATCATGAACTCCTTGCTCTCGAGATTATGGCCTGGGTGCTCATTCGTTTTCCCGCTGCTCCAGCGCCATTCAGAAAGGGCGTATTGCACACTCTTCGCGAAGAGCAAGAACACCTCAAACTCTACCTTGCCCGAATGAAGGAACTCGGTGTCGAATTCGGCGAGATTCCGGTGAACGACTTCTTCTGGAGCTGCTTAAGAAAAATCGAATCTCCCCTCGATTACGTCACGCAGATGAGCCTCACTTTCGAACAAGCGAATCTTGATTTTTCGCTGCAGTACTCTGAAACAATGACACATGTCGGCGACCTCAAAACCGCTGAGATACTCGACCGCGTTTATCGTGAAGAGATCGGACATGTTAAACATGGAGTCATTTGGTTCAATCGATGGAAGAATCCAGAAGAATCCGAGTGGAATGCTTATCGACGCCTTCTCCCCTTTCCGCTCACCACGCGTCGCGCTCGAGGATCCACTCGATTTGCTGCCGACGCCCGCGCACAAGCGGGTCTCTCGGAAGACTACATCGCAAAGGTAGAAGTCTCCTCCGGATCCAAGGGACGCCCCCCTGAATTCTGGTACTACAATCCCAACTGCGACGCGGAGATCGCTCGTGGAAAAGTCGGCTTTACACCCAATAAAAATGTTCGAAATATTCAGCTCGATTTTGAACATTTTCCCCTCTTTCTTGCTAAGGAGAGCGACGTCGTACTCGTCGAAAACCTTCCCAGTGCATCCTTTCTTAAAAATCTACACGATGTTGGCTTTCCACTTCCCGAGTTTCGTACCTTCGAAAAAAATCTAGACCTTCCTCCTGAAAATAAAATCGCAGGAGTTCAACCGTGGGGTTGGAGCCCAGAAGTTTTTGCACGGTTTCAACCCTGGAAGGATCGCTTAATCAAACTTGACGGTGCCAACGGCGCTTGGTGCAAAGCACTCCTCAACCATACGAACTTCAAAAATACAGACCTTTCGCCCCTCTTCTCGAAAGCGTTCAGTAGCGCGCAACTTAAGTCCTGGTTACAAAGTCATCCAGAAGATCACGCTATTTTTGGTTCGCTCGAATTCACAGGCAGCACCGAGACTTCTTGGAAGGCCCTTAAAGAAAAGTGGGTCACACAACTTCAGAAGAATCCCCATCAAAAATGGCTCCTGAAAGCTCCTTACGGAACGTCAGGATCGGGAAATCGCAGAGTCCTTCATGCACATGAAGCGCATCAAAATCTTGGTAAATGGGCTCAAAAAATAATCGCCACACAGGGTGAGATTATTTTTGAGCCCCTCCTTCATCGGGTCGCTGATCTTTCGATGCAGATCGAGATCCATCCCGATCAAACTCGAACAGTAGGAATTCGCCGTTACCTAGTGGGCGACTCATTCGAATACCGGGGAACATGGCTTGATCCGCGACTCACTTCGCTCGGTAACGAAGCTCTTCGATTTCTCCACGATGCCACACTGGGTGAATCACCCTTAAACCGCTGGGAAACCTTGGCTCATGAATTAGCTCGACAGGCTCGCAAGCAAGGTTACTTAGGACCTATGGGAATCGATGCTTTGCTCTGGCGAACCGAAGAAGGAAAGTTACAACTTAAACCCATCGTTGAGATCAACCCCCGATGGACCATGGGTAGAATTGCCATCGAACTCGAAAAGAGAATCGTTGCCGGCACCCCCGCAGCTTGGATTTTTCTTCCCACATCGCAGCGTGCGCTCCTTGCGGACATTCAAGCCCAGTCTATCGGCCCCCTTCAGACTCGACTACAGAATGGTCACAAACGAATCGAGCAAGGGATTCTTCTCACTCAAGACCCTGCTTGCGCTCGTGAGCGAATCACTGCTTTAATCGTAGGAAAGAACCTCGACGCCACACTTCAACATTTTGGATTTCACTAGGAGTTCAATGTCTCGCCCATCGATCTCAGCGCTCCAACCTTACTTTCAAAAACTGCAAAAGCGCTGCTTACCTGGCGTCTGGTCGCAAGGCGTTCAACTCACTCGTTCAGTTCAAATCTTACTCGAGATAGCAACCTCCGAATCGCTCCTTCTTCGCGTTCCGCGCGGCGATCGGCCCGTATCCGCTAAAGTGCAACTATGGCCCCTAGACGAAGACGCCCTCTGCGACTGCGGAGATCGAAACGAGATTTGTAGCCACATCGCTGCTTCCGTTATTTTTCTTCGTGCCGGAGGCCTCGATTCACCCGTCATTCAACCTCCGCATGTCGAGTACCATCTCGAACGAAAAAATAAGTCACTCTCGTTCGAACGCTTTATTATTTTCGGAGAAAAAAGGGTCCAGTTAGGCGAATCCCTCGTATCGTACGTGGGGGGCGTCTCGTCAGGACGTGCAGAAGGAATTCAAGTCAGTCCGTCGCAAACCGACTATACGATTGACTCCCTGGTGTCTGGCTCAGAGTTCCCCACACGGAGGGGAGTCTTCACCAGCCGTGCATGGAGAAGACTCTGTCCGATTCTATCCGAAGCACCTTTTGTCTTTCTCGATGGAATTGCTGCCCGACTTACGCCAAAGCCGAAGGGTCTTTTTGCTCGCCTCATTGACGGAAAACCTTCATCTGGTCAGCGGAATGGTTTTCGCATCTTCGGTGAAAGTGAAGGCGGAGTTACTGAAATTTTTAAAAATGGAATTGCGCTCACACAAGAGAACGTGCTCTGCGTCTTCGAATCGCCCGAGCTTTCCACCGAAGAACAACGATTTCTTTCGCGCGAAGGCGTTCATTTTCGTTCTGATTATGAAATCATCCAACTCCAAACCGTCATCCTCCCTGCCCTTAGAAAGAAGCTGGCCGTACAGGTTGAAACCCAAAAACTCCCTGAGATTAGAAGTGCAACTCCCATTATTCGACTTAGGGTCGATTCAGAGGAACGAGATCATCTCTGCGCTGTTCCTCAAATTGAACAGAAGGAAACTTCAACAGATACGATTATTTGGCAGCGCGATTCTGCTGCAGAGCACGCCCTGATCCGAAAACTTCAGGACGAATTTCATCTCACTCCGGGCACCCCCTTTCGAACTCAGGGAGCCTCGGCCGTCGGCTGGCTCGAGAAGGTTCGAAAGAACGAAAAGGATGTTACTGTTTCAGATTGGCTCACGCTTCAGGGTTCAGGACTCAAGGCCTTCGAGCTGAGTTCCCAACTGAGTCCCGAACTTCGAGTTTCAGAAACGGGTGCATTCAACTTATCATTTCAAATTCCTCATTCCTCTCAAACCGCTTCGAGTGAGATCATTTTTCAAGCCTATTCACGGGGAGAGCACTATGTACCACTACTTGAAGGCGGATGGGCACCTCTCCCTCAAAACTGGCTCAACCAATATGGCGCTCAGGTTCAGGCGCTTCTGCAGGCTCAAAAACAGCCGACTGGCACACACCCAAATGTACCCATCGCTCCTCAGTTTTTACCCGAACTGATCGAACTCGCAGAAAGAATGAGCGCAACTCTCCCTCAACGACTTCAGACTCTGGCAGAACGGCTCGGCTCACTCGACAAGCTGGACGAGCCCAATCTTCCCAATGACCTTTCTGTTCCATTACGCGATTATCAAAAAAAGGGAATTTCCTGGCTTTCCTTTCTCAGAGAAAGTGGCATGGGCGGAATTCTTGCCGACGATATGGGCCTTGGAAAAACAATTCAAGCGCTGTGCGCGATCCAAGGAAAAACCCTGATTATCTGTCCCACAAGTGTTCTCTCAAGCTGGAGCGATCAGATTGCTCGCTTTAGGCCATCGCTGCGTTGCCACACTTATTACGGTGCGAATAGAACGTTCGATCCGAATGCCGATATTACGCTCACTAGCTACGCCCTGATTCGAATCGATCGCGAACTACTCGCCACCATACCCTGGACAAAACAACCCTGGAACACCGTAATTATCGATGAGGCTCAAACCATCAAGAACCCCGAAAGCCAAACCACTCAAGCAGTGCATTCGCTTGAAGGGCAATTTAGAGTCGCTCTCAGCGGAACCCCCATCGAGAACCGAATCGACGACCTCTGGAGCCAATTTCAATTCACAAACCCTGGCCTGCTAGGAACCCTAGATGACTTTAAGTCGCTGCCGACTGAAAGAATTCGAAGGAAGATTCGCCCGTTCCTCCTTCGTCGTCTCAAAAAAGAGGTCGCTTCCGAGTTACCTTCGCGCACCGAAATCGTACTTCACAATGAGCTCACTCAATCCGAGCGAGATCTTTATGACTCACTTCTGCTCAGCGCCCGAAAAGAGGTGCTCGAAAAACTGCAAATCAGCGGTAACGTCTTTGCCGCGCTCGAACTCCTTCTTCGACTTCGCCAGGCGTGTTGTCACCCGGCACTGGTTCCTCAACAAAAAGAAAAACCCCTCCACTCCTCAAAAATTGACCTGCTGATTGCGACTCTCGAGGAATCCATTTCCCTCGGGCATCGAGCCCTGGTGTTCTCTCAATGGACCTCATTGCTCGACCTCATCGAGCCCGAGCTCCAAAAATCCAAAATCCGGTTCTCGCGCCTGGACGGATCCACCCCAAACCGCGCACAAATCGTTGACGAGTTTCAAAATCCAACAGGTCCGTCGGTCATGCTGCTCTCGCTCAAAGCGGGCGGGGTTGGACTAACTCTGACTGCGGCAGACCATATCTTTATTTTAGACCCCTGGTGGAATCCCGCCGTGGAAGATCAAGCCGCCGACCGCGCTCATCGAATCGGACAGAAAAATCCCGTCCTAATTCATCGCCTCGTTGCCAAGAACACCTTAGAAGAGAAGATTCTTCTTCTGCAGCAAAGCAAAAGGGATCTCGCGCAAGCTGTCCTTGATGACACAGAGCAACTCTCTGGAATCACAAGTAAAGACATCATTGGGTTACTTCAAGAATAATGTTAGGATCAGTTGAACATGGGTTCACTTCCTCAATGGTTCTCCGCCTTCACAGATGCAGCATCCGAACTATCGGTGGTCGGAAGTTATTCGCGCTTGGGCTACGATCGCCGTAAGAAACTCTTCAATCTTTCAGAAATTCCCTCAGACCTTAAAGGACGTGTGTTCATCATTACCGGAGCCAATTCTGGAATTGGGCTAGCGACTGCAACCCAACTCGCTCACTGCAAGGCGAAAGTGATTTTCGTTTGCCGCAATCATCAAAAAGCGAGCGCAGCAATTCAACAGATGATGAGAGAACTTCCAGACGGAGCACACACTCCCGAATTGGTACTTGCCGACCTCTCAGATCTGCAAAGTGTTCAAGAAGCGGCAATCACTCTTTCGCTTCAACACGAGCAAATTCACGGTTTGATTCACAATGCAGGAACGGGAATTCACACCCGAACAGTAAATCAGCAAGGCATCGAGTCCATGTTTTGCACTCATGTGCTCGGTCCGCTTGCACTCACTGAAGCCCTTCTTCCTCAGCTCAGGGCATCGGGAACGCATCAAAATCCATCGCGAGTGATTTGGGTTTCGTCCGGCGGAATGTACACTTCGGGGTTGAACTTAGAAGACCTGCAATGGAACGCTCGGCGCTACGAATGGCTTAAAGTTTACGCCGAAAACAAGCGCGCCCAAGTAGTGATGGCCGAAGCTTATGCCTCACTTGAGGGATCACCTGCCCCTGTCGTTTTTCACAGCATGCACCCGGGTTGGGTTAAAACCCCCCTCGTGCACTCACACTTACCCAAGTTTGAGCAAGCGGTAGGGCGACTTCTCAGAACCCCAGATCAAGGCGCCGACACGATTGTGTGGCTGGCGGCGTCAGAGGCAGCTGGTCATTCGTCGGGTGCTTTTTGGCTCGATCGAAAAAAGCGCAGAAAAGTAGTACTTCCCGGCACCCGAGTGAGCCACGACGACGGGCAAAAGCTTTTGGAACTCTGCAAAAAGCTTATCCTCTAGACGAGTTCGCCAAGCCCAAGGTAGATAAAGACTCATGAAGACGATTCAGATTCTTACTTGGGTAGTCAGTGTTTGTGTAGTCGGCGTTGTGATGAGCTTTGCTGGAGCACTTTACACTGCTCGCCAAACCTTCGTTCAAGCGAATAAGCCTCAAACTAGTTTTCTACCCACCCCTGCTCAGTAAGATCCAAACTTACCGGCTATCTAAAAGCAGCTTCTTTCCCATGATCTCGGTGGGAGGCTGAACGATCGAGCGGCCCGAAGGAGTACGTCCAACCGGTGCGCGATTCGCAGGCTTTCGCATCGCGTCTTGTCGTCGCGCAGTTCCGCCTTTCTTCAAATCAGCCACGGTTGTTGGCTTCGGAAGATTCAGCTCCACTTCCGCAGTGTTGGCTCCTTTTTTAGTTTTATCGCGCTGATAATCAATCAAAATTTGTTTATGCTCAGGCTTGTGTGGCTGAAGGAGCGCTTGCTGAATCTTACGATCTTTCCACTCTTTCGCTACAAAAAGCGGGGTCTTCGTCATCGGATCAATGCCCGTCCAATACATCGCAGTGGCTAACGTCATCGGGGTAGGAATAAACGCTTGAACTTGTTGCAAGTTCCAGCCCTTGTCCTTCATATAGCTATAAACCTTTTCCATTTTCTCGTGCGTGGTGCCTGGAAATCCAGAAATAAAATAAGGAACAATGTACTGTTCTTTGCCAGCCTCTGCAGACACTTCTTGAAAATAACTTACAAATTCGTCGAAATTTCTTAATCCCGGCTTTTTCATCAAGTGCAGCACATCGTCGTCTAAATGCTCTGGTGCCACTTTTAAATAACCGCCTACATGATGAGTAATGAGCTCTTTCATGTAAACTTGTCCGGATATCTCGTCGGCCAGCGAAAGATCGTAACGAAGCCCTGACGCAATATGAATCTTTTTAATTCCAGGTATTTTTCGAGCCTTGCGAAGCAAATCAACCTGTGGCGTGTGATCTTTATGAAGCTGTGGGCACACTTTAGGATGAACGCACGAAAGTTTGCGGCATTTACTTTGAATTTCTACGCTCTTACACCGTAATTGATACATGTTCGCAGTAGGTCCGCCGATATCAGACACAATTCCTTTGAATCCAGGAACTGCGGGGAGCTGTTCAAGCTCCTTCAATAACGATCCTTCCGAGCGGGATTGAACAATGCGCCCCTGATGTAAAGTGATCGCGCAGAACGAGCAACCCCCAAAACATCCGCGAGTCGAGTTCACCGAAAAACGAATCATGTCGGCTGCAGGGATACGCTCTTTGTAAACGGGATGCTGTTCCTTCGTGAAAGGCATTTCGTAAATGGAATCCATCTCTTCGGTAGTAAGGGGAAGTGCGGGTGGATTAATTACCGCAGCTTTTGAACCGTGATATTGAACCAGACGACGGCCATTATACGGACTTGCTTCGTACTCAATAAAATACGCTGCTTTCGCAAATTTTTTCTTTTCGTCACGTACCTCTTCAAAAGAGGGAATGGTAATTCTTCCCTCCAGCGAGCGCGCATGGTCTTTCGACGACATGAATGCGATTCCGCGCTGAGTTTTCATGGTATCGATTGCGACCTGAACCGCGGGATGGTCGATATGCAAAGGCCCCCCCACTTCAGCCTCAGCCACTTTAAAGGCGTCCACCATCGTTCTCGTCGTACGTTCGCCCATCCCAAAGACCAAAAAGTCAGAGGCAAGCTCGGCTAAAATCGAAGGGCGAACTTTATTCTGCCAATAATCGTAATGAGCCAAACGCCGCAAGGATACTTCAACTCCACCCACGACTACAGGAGTACCCGGAAAAGCTTCGCGTGCGAGTTTTGAATAAACAATGCTCGCATAGTCCGGGCGTTTACCCCCCTTGCCACCCTCAGAATAGCTATCATCCGAACGAACCTTTTTATTGGCGGTGTAGTTATTAATCATGCTGTCGACGGTACCCGATGAAACACCGATGAACAGCCGAGGGCGGCCCAGTTTCTTAAAATCTTCGATCGAATCCCACTTGGGTTGAGCAATAATGCCTACTCGCAATCCCATTTTTTCAAGCCAGCGCCCCAGACAAGGAATACCAAAAGTAGGATGATCAACATAGGCATCACCCGAAATCAGAAGCACATCGAGCTCGTCCCAGCCCTTCCACTGCATCTCCTCACGCGACATCGGCAAAAAGCGCTTACAAGCTTCACGATAAACGGTAGCGTTGTTAATCTGTATCGGTGCGGACTTCTTCGAATTTTCAAGGATTTTTACCATCGTTCGTGGGCGATAGCATTGTGGTCTAGAGGGGTCAAGTCAGATTGACCTACCGCGTCACTTCTGTGGTATGCTACGCCCCCTTTATGACTTCGCTCGAAGTAGCGCGACAATACCTCCTCGATTACTTAAAAGAAGACTTTCAGGGCTATCCCGAGGTTCGCCTCCGAATGCGAATTAAGGCTAAATTACCTGCATTCTTCCAAGACGAGCAGCCCAAGTATCCGGTCGCGCCGTCGATGAAGGACGAAGCCGAAAACGATGGAATTCTTGTTAAAACCGAAACTCGCGAGTACTTCTTTCCTTCGCTTTGGGCAAAAAACATGCGCCTCGATCTGGTTCGCGTCGAAGTCGAGCGGGTGAAAGAGTTTTTAGGATATCGATAAGCCTAAGACGGGAAGCGGCTTGCCCAGCTCGTTATAATTAAGACCGGGTGCCTCGATCATGGCCCCTCCCATGCAGATCTCACCTAAGTAAAATACCACCGATTGCCGGGGGGTAACCGAACGCTGGGGTTCATCAAACTCTACGGTAATTCGATCGCCTTCAATTCGAGTAATCGTGCAGGATTGATCCTCTTGCCGATAGCGTGTTTTGGCCCTACAGCGAAGCGGCAGATCATAGCCGGGGGTAACCCCAGGCACCGCTCCTACCCAACTCAACTCAGTTGCCATAAGAGAATCGGTATATAACGCTGGATGAGTTGATCCGCGTTCAACATAAACAATGTTTTTAACCGGATCTTTCCCGACAACAAAATAGGCCTCTCCCTCGCCGCCTAGCCCTAGGCCCTTACGCTGACCTAAAGTGTAGTAACAAACGCCGAGATGCTCTCCAACCACATCACCCTTAAGGGTCTTAATTTTTCCTGGCTTCGCTTGAACATATTGGCTCAGAAATTTTCCGAAGTTTCGTTCGCCAATAAAGCAGATGCCCGTACTATCTTTCTTTCGTGCAGTAGCTAATCCCGCGCTTTCAGCGACTTTACGTACTTGAGATTTCTGGATGTCGCCGATCGGGAACAAAACTTTTTTCAAGATCTCGTTCTTCAGTGTGTAAAGAAAATAGGACTGGTCTTTTCCTGGATCCAAGCCCTTCAAAAGTTCGAAATCATTTCCTACACGAGCATAGTGACCTGTGGCCAAAAAATCGCCCCCCACTTCATTCAGGGCTTTTTTCATAAACAGATTAAATTTAATTTCGCGATTACACAGAATATCTGGATTTGGAGTGTAACCAGCTTCGTACTCGCGCAAGAAATGAGTAAAAACATTGTCCCAATATTCGCGCACGAATTCGACCGAATAATAAGGAATATCCAATCGATTGCAAACCGCACGCACGTCTTCGAAATCTTGAGCCGAAGTGCAAACGCCGTTCTCGTCTTTCTCTTCCCAATTCTTCATAAACAGGCCAATCACGCGATAGCCTTGCTCACGCAACAGATGCGCTGCCACAGAGGAGTCCACTCCTCCAGACATTCCAACAACAACAGTGGTGGCAGAATTGGCACGCATCACTCACTCTCTTACACGAAAGTAAGCTCTTTTAAAAGCGATGCGTCAAATCTTAGAGAACTCCGTTCCTATGCCGCTTAATGCCTTCAGTAACTTTCGATGGTGAGTTGACTTTGGGTAAGCCAAGTACAAATGAGTGCTTGCCTCTGACCCTAAAGGCTCGAAACTAATACGATTTCTCTTATGTAACCAAGCCACTGCATGCCAGGGAAGCACCGATGCCGCGCCGGGAGTTTCAGACACCCATACCGCAATTGCGGTGAGATCTTGCCAATACAGGCGATACTGGGGCGGAGCCATTCGCTGACGCTGCACTAGCCACGTATCAACGGCGTTACGGCGAGTCGAATGAGTCGCCCAGAGGTAATGATTCAGATCGGGATCGTGAAGATCGATATGCCGAACAATGCCCCATTGCTCATCGTAAATGGGCTTACAAACGTGATCGGGAAGCTCTTCTCTGTTCTGCAAAATCGCTGCATCGGCACCGGTCTCAAGCGTTTCGACAGACACTCGATCTAACGAAGAAACCTGCACTTCAAGAGAAAGCGCCGAGAAATCTTTCTCGACTTTCGCCCACCATGGCAGCACCACTTCTCGCAAAAAAAGCTCCGGCCCCACCAAAACAAAGTGCTCGGGCTCGGCCGCTGATCGCTTAATTCGACGAACGCCCGTATCCCATGCAGTGGCCACTCGCTCAGAAAGATGAGCGAGTTCAATTGCTTGTGCCAATGGCTTGAGTCCACGCGGACCTCGGCGCTCAAACAACAAAAAACCCAGCTCGGCTTCAATCACAGCAACACGCTTGGAGAGCGCCGATTGAGTCATCTTCAATCGTTCTGCCGCTCGTGAGAGGTTAGAATCGGCCACCAACATTTGAATGAGACGGAAGCTTTGAATATCCATTCCAGTTAGGAATAATACTAGTCGATTTTATCCATTTTGGGAATACCCAGTTTTTGCTATTCCCCTCTTATGAA
>CANJNU010000010.1 GCA_947475645.1 Bacteriovoracaceae bacterium
AGAGCGCGAAGCAGCAGCAGCTGCCGGGGCATCGCTGTAACTTAAAGTAGCTCGTAACGAGCCACCTTCGGGAACCTTAACCATCACTACCTTAACCTCATTCACGGCAACGCCAGTCGCTTCGTCGATCAGTCGGGTGTCTTCTGGAAGTGCCGTTGCGGTGTCAACGTTCACTCGGCCATAGCCCTCGTGAACATTTGGACGAGCAGTTTGAAGCTCCTGCCCCACTCCTTCGCCATACTGGCCTGGGAAGAGGTCATCGGCCGAGTGCATTAGAACAGCCTTCATTAAAGCAGCTGACGGATTGGGAATTTTCTTCTGCTCGACGAGGTACTGCCGAACCACGCCTGCGGCTCCGGCGGTAAGAGGCGTAGCCATCGATGTTCCGCCGGCGTACAGATAGTTTTCGTTATAGATTCCCCAAAGCGGCGAAGCCTTGGGGTGGTGTGAACGAGTGCTAACGATATTGGTGCCCGGGGCAACGACTTCGGGTTTTAGGCGACCGTCTTCGGTGGGGCCGCGAGAGCTAAAAATAGCGATGCCGTTGGGATTATCGGAAAGTACGCTACTTGCGAGTGGCTCTACTCCCCACTTGTCTTTGCCATTCTTCATGTCGCGCGCCTTTTTTTGAATACCACCCGAAAGGAGGTAGTTTTCTGAGGCGCCAACCGTCAGCACATTTTTCGCTGTTGCAGGTGATCCGGTTGAGTTCTCATCAATTCGGCCGTCGCGGTTCTTGTCTTCGCCACTGTTTCCAGCGGCGAAGAGAATCAGTAGATCGGGGTGATTCCAGATATACTCATCAACATTCGCTGCCATGGTGTCGTATTCGCCGTGGGTGCGTGCACTTCCCCAAGAATTGCTGTGAATGCGGGCACCGTCATCGTACGCTGGACTTATCAGCGTATTAAAGTCCGTTCCAGGTGCCAGATTATCGAAAATTGAGCTCCAAAGGCCTTGAAAGAGAAGCTGGCCACGGTGTGAGCCGCCTTTAAAGTTTCCTTCGGACGCAGCGCCCGTTCCGACGACTGAGCCAGCTACATGGGTGCCGTGACCCATAGGGTCTTCCCAGCTTTCCGTGCCCAGGCCAGAGTTGTATCCTTTATAAAGGGTGTCTTTGAAGTCGGGATGAATCGTTTCAATCTTGCCCGAGTCGAGGCCGGTGTCGGCCACAGCGATTCGCTGACCTTCTGCGTGGAATCCTCGTGCCCAGGCCTTCTCGAAGCCCATAATTCTAGTGCCCGATTCGAATCCGGTCACCGCAGGCTTTTCGCCTTGTTGAGGAGCGGGAAGATCTTCCGACGTAATTCCAAAATCGAGGCTTTGAATCTGGGGGGCGGTTTCGATCCACTCAACGGTGTCGATCTCAGCAATCTGCGATAACGCCGAAGTCGAAGCCTCTGCGACCCAGTTGCGCCCGCGCGATGTAATTAGCTGAACGCCCGGAATTCTCTGAAGAAGGTGGGCAGCATCGAGAGTGGATCCGTCGCGAAGGGTTGAGATCAACAGAAGGATTCGTGAACCGGGAGCAAGAGCCATCAATTCTGGACTTATTTTCCACTCAGGCGCGAAATCGTGAATTGCGCGAACCGAGTCTGAAATCGCACGAAGTTCTGTTAACGCCTCAGTGCTTCCTCGTACGATGACCGCGTCTTCAGGGAGATAATTTTGTACTTCCAGCCCTAAAGCCTTGAGCTGCGCCTGATCGGAACTTGCAATCGTAGATTTAAATTGGATCACGAAAGTATGAATGCTTCCGTCGTGGGCAAAAGCAGATCGCTTTTGACTGAGTAAAGACTCATCTTGAATCTGAACCCTTCCAACCGATTTTAGCTCAAGAATCTGTCCGGCTAAGGCTTGGGGCGATTGCAAAAGAGTCAGGGCGATGAAGGTCGAAACATTCCTTAAGCTCAATGTGGGTTGCTTCATAGACCCTTTATTGAACGCCACCTTCACGGTTTAGGGAAGGGGGTAGCTTAAATAATTTATGCAGAGATGGTCATGCGATACAGAGTTCTTGCTGCACCGTTGAAAAAGCTCTCGAGTTCAACAAGAGAGAGGGTCGGTCCGCCCACAGAGGCAGCAAACTGTTCAAAGAAGGTGCGTTGATAACTGGGATAGATTTTTGAAAAAACCTCGTGTGTACGCAGTTCAGTCGCGTTGAGATGGTCTCCGGGCTGTACAGAAATGTCGATTTGCGTCGCTGAGCTTGCGGTCACTTGGTAACTGAAGTCGCTTCCTAATGACGTCAAATGTTGGACGACAAGAGTCATTAATAGAATGGGTTGAGTTTTAAAGGCGGCAATTAAAGGCGCCAACTCATTCTGACTATCGAGCCTCGTTGCGATATCGGCAGTGCGATCAATTGCAGCCTGGCTCGAGCCTAACCGCAGAGCCGTCTCGGACACTAGGTCGAGAATAAAATTGAAATTTACCTGTGCGTTCATGTTCATTACGAAATCTGGATCGACTTTCAGTTTTCTCAGAATTTCATCGATTGCCGCATCGCCCAGGGCTTGTTTGGTATGCTCGAGAAGGGGAAGTATTCCACGCACACGGGTGCGGCGCTCGCTGTTATAGCGACTCGGTAAGCGAATTGCGCTGAGTGCGGTGGGTAGGGAGAAGTATCCACGTGTAACTGAGTCAGGCTGAACGCCCGTAATTGCGCAGAATGTGAACCACTGCGGAGCCGAAAGCATTTGTTTGCCGCTCTCAACACGCGAGAGAGCGCTCTGATCGAGGCCCAGCTGCGGGGCTAGGGTGGTTTGATTGACACCTAGATGTTTACGGGTTGCGTAAAGAATATGGCCAATCCGATTAACAGTCGCGGAATCAGTTTCAGTTTTGTTCATGGGAGCTCTTACTTGATGCGTTATTTGAAGTGACTGGCGGCCTTAAAGTCAACTTAAGCTATTGATCTTCAAGGAGACGATTTGTCCCAACACTAAGCGAGAGCAAATATTTTTGAAAGAGATAAATCAACGATTTCGACTGACCTATAAATTATGCACTTCGACAGGAAGGATATGCTATTCTGTGGCGGATCAGGTCCGCGTTGAGCTCATGTCCTCTTTAGCGGTCGTCTGAATTCAAAAAGACGCTTGGGATGAAACTCTGGAATAACGCATTGCGTATAGGCACAGGGAGCCAGTCCAGCGGTAATCAGTCCTCACAACCGAATAAGGAGAGAAAAATGGGTAAGAAACTTTATGTTGGTAATTTGCCATTTTCGGCAACCGACGCAGACCTTCAGGATATTTTTGCACAAGCAGGAACCGTTACCTCTGCAAAGATCATCACCGATCGCGATTCTGGCCGCAGCAAAGGCTTCGCGTTCGTAGAGATGGGATCTGATGCCGAAGCGGCTGATGCGATTTCTAAGTTTAATGGTGCTGATTATAGTGGTCGGCCGATGACCGTTTCAGAAGCACGTCCAATGGCACCTCGTGAAGGTGGCGGCGGTGGTGGATTCGGTGGCGGCGGCGGCGGCGGCGGTGCGCGCGGTGGATTCCGCGGCGGGAACCGTCGTTAATTGACTACCGGAGGCGCTTTGCAGGAAGTCATCACAGAACAACGCAGTTGGGAGTCATTAGGACTTTCTGAATCAGCGCTAAAAATTATTCGCGAACTTAAGTATTTGCACCCCACTCCAGTTCAAGCGGCATCGATTCCAGCCGCTTTAGAAGGCAAGGACCTCATCGTCTCTGCTCAAACTGGAACCGGTAAAACGGCAAGTTTCGTCTTGCCCATGGTCGAATCATTCGCCGGGCGCAAGGGAACCTACGGGTTAATCCTTGCGCCAACGCGCGAAATCGCTCAACAAATCGATGCCAATTTGAAGTCCTTAGGCGGCCCTCGCGGAGTTGAATCCGTGGTGCTGATCGGAGGCGTGGATATGAAGAAGGACGCAAAGGCCCTTCAGTCGTATCCTCATGTGATCGTGGCAACTCCAGGACGCCTCTGTGACCACTTGGATCGTGGCAACGTATGGCTCGATTACATCGAGAAGGTGGTTCTCGATGAAGCAGATCGGATGCTCGATATGGGCTTCGCCGATCAGCTCGCCAGAATTACTTCGGATTTGCCTAAGAATCGGCAAACCATGCTTTTTTCGGCAACTATTCCTCCTTCTGTGCAAAAGCTCGCTCAAAAGATTCTTCACCAACCTATTCGAATTGAAGTGGGTCGTCAGTCAGCGGCTCATACGGTCGATCAGCGTTTGATGATGGTGCAAGAAGACGCTAAGAATCGCGAACTTCAAAGGTTGCTGCGCGTTGAGTCCGGAAGCACGATTGTGTTTACTCGGTCGAAAGACGGAGCAACTCGGGTTTGGCGATCGCTTCATAGTGCTGGTTTCTATGACGCAACCTTCATTCACTCGGATCGACTGCAGTCGCATCGCGAACAAGCATTGGCCGATTTTAAAGAAGGTAAATACAGAATCTTAATTGCTACCGATGTAGCCGCTCGCGGACTCCATATTGATGGTGTGTCTCACGTCATTAATTACGATATGCCGATGGAAGCCGAGGATTACATTCATCGCATCGGCCGTACGGGTCGAGCAGGTGCTACAGGTAAGTCGACCACTTTTGTGACGGCACGAGATTCACGGCAACTTTTAGAAATTGAGAAGCTGATCGGAAAGAAGATCGCAGTAGTGACTCAGGGTCGCGGACAGTCGCGTACTTAAATTTGTCCAACAATATAGGCCACCCAGGCAAAGGCGTTGTCTCCGCTTTCCGTGCGGATATACTCTCCCGTGCCTTCGCCTTTATGACTCGTCTCCCAGTAAACACAGGTATTCTTGAAACCAGCCTCTTTCATGCATTCTCTTACTTCTGGAATGGTCCAGAGGCGCCAGTCATAAGTGAAGGCATCTTTTTTCCATTCTCCGTCGCTGAGTTGAAAGTGTATCGAGTATTGGGCATTGTGGGTAATGGGATCGAAACTGCGTTGATGCCAAACGTATTTGAACTTACCCGTCTCTTTCGATCGCAGGGTTTTGCGCTCCCGCATGGGCGCAATCATTCCAGGGCCACCAGCGAGGTCTAGAATAGCGATGCCTCCCTTTTTAAGGCTGCGGCATACGCCCTTCAGGTAGCGAATGAGAAGTGCCCGCTCTTTAAAGATGCAGTACGAAAAGTTGCAGGCAGTGATGAGATCGACTTTTGGCTGATGAACGTCCAGAACGTTCTTATTGAGAAGTTGAATACGCTTTCGAACTTCGGGCTTCAGTTTCGGTAAATGATTTCGGGTATGGTACTCCAGCGGCTCGGGATCCAGATCGATGCCGATGGCTGTATTCTTTGGATGAAGCTTTACCCATTCCACGCTCATGGCGGCGGTTCCACAAAAGTCCTCACGCCAAGAATGGGCAGTCCGGTCTGTGACCTCGTGAAAAATTCGTCCAAACCATTCGGCATGGTGTTCGGGACTTTGCACCGAGTTCTCATAATAAATATACTTATCGAACGACTTTTTCTTCTTTGCAACCATAGCTGGCTGGCATCTTGGCATAATGCGAGGTGCAAAACGAGTGTAAAACTGTTACGCCCTCGCCCATGGGAATCCTGCTCAGTGCGCACCAAGTTTGTCAGGCGTTTGCGGCACGGCCGCTTTTTAATGGCCTTACTTTCGCAATCGAGGGTGGAGAGCGCGTGGGCCTAATCGGACCTAACGGTGCGGGCAAATCGACGTTGCTGAAGATTCTAGCGGGACACATGAAGCCTGACTCCGGAACGGTTTCTGTTCAAAAGGGTCTGAGAGTGGGCTTTTTAGAACAGGTACCCCTGTTCACTCCGGGGTCATCTGTTCTTGAAACAATAATGGAAGGTACGCCGGGGGGGGCTGCAGCGGCCCATTCGCATACAGATTGGGAGAGTCTGGCTCTTGCGGGCGAACAGATTTCAAGGCTCGATCTCGATGGCGACACAAAAATTACTGCACTTTCTGGCGGATGGAAAAAACGTGTAGCACTGGCTCGCGAATTAGTACGTCAACCCGATCTACTCTTACTCGATGAGCCTACCAATCATCTCGATGTTCAAAGTATTCTTTGGCTAGAAGAGTTTTTGGCACGCGCTCCGTTTGCCATTCTCACCATTACCCACGATCGTTTGTTTCTTCAAAGAGTAGCAAATCGAATTCTCGAGCTGGATCGACGTAATCCGGGCGGAATTTTAAGTATAGCGGGCGATTACGCGCATTATCTAGAAACCAAAGATTTACTGATGTCGGCCCAAGAGCGGCGCGAGATTATTTTAAAGAATACACTTCGCAGAGAAACCGAATGGCTTCGCCAAGGGGCTAAGGCAAGAACGACAAAGCAGCAGGCGCGCATTCAGCGAGCAGGCGATTTAAAGTCTGAAGTTGAAGAATTAGAAGTGCGAAATGTAAAGAGAACCGCACGACTTGAGTTTCAGGGAGCCGAGAAGAATCCCAAAAAACTAATCGAAGCAAAGAAGATTTCGAAGAATATCGGTTCGCGCGCCATTTTTAAGGATGTCGATTTAATTCTTAGACCAGGAAGTCGTCTTGGCCTATTGGGGCCGAACGGCTGCGGAAAGTCCACTTTGATTCGCGCGTTAGTGGGAACTGAGAAGCCGACCTCAGGCGAGGTTCATCGAGCCGATGCTTTGAAGGTTGCGTATTTTGAGCAAAATCGCGAGGTATTAGATCCAGAGAAGACGGTTCTAAGAACCATCTGTCCCGAAGGGGAGTGGGTCGACTATCGAAGCGGCAAGATGCACATTCGCGGCTACCTGGATCGCTTTTTGTTTACGTCTGGCCAGATGGAGATGGCGGTGGGCAAGTTGTCGGGCGGCGAGCAAAGTCGCTTACTTCTAGCCAAGTTAATGCTTCAAGAAGTGAATGTTTTGGTGCTCGACGAGCCGACCAACGATCTCGATATGGCAACGCTTTCTATTCTACAAGAGTGCTTAGATGAGTTTCCGGGCGCCGTAATTCTAGTAACCCATGACCGCTATTTTCTTGATCAGACCACTGATCAAATTCTAGCGTTTTCCGAATCAGGTGAATTGGTTCCGTTTGAAGGTATGGCTCAGTGGGAGGCTTGGTATCAGCAAAAGCTAATTGAGGCCAGAGTAGCGGCCAAGAAAGCCACGGCTGCGGCAAGTGCCTCAACAGCATCGGGTGGAGCGCCTTCAAAGAAGAAGCGTCTCAGTTACAAAGATCAGCGCGATTGGGATACGATGGAGGCGAGTATTCAAAAAGCCGAGGCAGCGTTGGAGAAAGTGAACGCTGAGATGCTGACCCCCACCCACGCAGCAAATGCGAAGAAGCAGGCCGAATTGGTGGTTGAGCTGGGTCGAGCGCAAGCGGAGGTTGATCGCCTTTATGCCCGATGGACTGAGCTGTCTGCTTTAGCCGAGTAAAATTCCAGCCAAAGTTGTTCGGATTCGTTGGGTAATAGAAATGAGCTCACGCTCAGCCCAATGAGGCGCACCGGGCGTAATCCTGCATCCGTGTTCTGGCGCATTAACTGCCAGGCGGTTTCTAAAATGAGAGTGGCCTCATCGGTATAGCGATGAAGTGTTTTGCTGCGTGAGATTGTTGTGAAGTCCGAATATCGAAGTTTAAGTGTAATCGTCTTGCCTCGGCGCTCGATAGCCTGAAGTTGGGCGGCGAGCTCCTGCGATTGCTCGTCGAGTTTCTTGTAGAGGGCTTCCGTATCGAGCAGGTCTTTTAAAAACGTGGTCTCCGTGCCGATGCTCTTTCTCTCCCATTCGGATTCAACCTCGCGATCATCTTCCCCAAAAGAGAGTTGGTGAATGAATCGGCCAAACTTGCCCAGGGCATTCTCAAGCTCCTTGGGGTCTCGGGCTCGAAGGTCTTTTGCGTAGAATAACCCCATATTGTGAAGCAGCTTTGCGGTGGCTGGACCCACGCCCCAAAGACGTTCGACGGGAAGTTGGGCCACAAAAGCGAGCACTTTCTCGGGGGGAATGACCACCAGGCCGTCGGGCTTTCGAAAGTCGCTGGCTACTTTGGCGATAAACTTGTTGGGCCCTACTCCGGCCGAGGCAGTGAGGTGCGTGCGTCGTTTGATCTCGGATTTGAGAAATTCGGCAAGTTTGCGGGCAAGCGGCTCATTGAATTTATTTTGAGTGACGTCGAGATAGGCTTCATCGAGCGAGAGGGGTTCGACCAGATCGGTAATCTCTTTAAAGACCTCATGAATCTGATTGCTGGCTTCGTTGTAGGCCTCGAAATTCGGAAACACGAAGATGGCATTGGGGCAGAGGCGTTTTGCTTTGGCCGAGCTCATGGCTGAGCGTACTCCAAACTTACGGGCCTCGTAAGACGCTGCTGCGACCACGCCGCGTCCGTCAGGATCTCCCCCAACGATCACAGGCTTTCCTTGAAGAGCGGGGTTGTTGCGCTGTTCAACGGACGCAAAAAAGGCATCCATATCGACATGGATGATCTTCCGGTACCTCGATACTTTTGGTAGCGCTGGTGCGTCAGGCACGTTTAAAACCCTATCACGGGGCCGAGGATTGGCCAAAATCATTGCTCTTCGGTTGAAGCTTTGTTACGGTAGCCCAGTTGGCGGGAGAGATGGCCGAGTGGCCGAAGGCACTCCCTTGCTAAGGGAGCATACGCCAAAAGCGTATCGAGAGTTCGAATCTCTCTCTCTCCGCCATTTTCAATCTTCACGCATTTCACTTAGAACCTCGTCGTTTATCGTTAAGTTGCGAAGGAGTAAACTCGTGAAGGGTCAGGCGAGTAAGAATGCACGAAGCGTCGAGATCTGGCTCTGGTCAATTTGTTTGCTCACCCTCGCAATGGTTGGTGTCGGCGGTATCACTCGCTTAACTGGCTCTGGTCTTTCGATGGTTGAGTGGAACCCTATTATGGGCGCGATCCCTCCCCTTTCTTCTGAACATTGGATGAGAGTATTTCAGAAGTACCAAGCCACGCCCCAGTTTAAATGGGTGAATCCTACGATAACACTCAGTGGGTTTAAGCTCATCTTTTTCTGGGAGTGGTTCCATCGGCTCTTGGGCCGATTCATTGGCCTTTTCTATCTTGGTCCATGGGGCTATTTTGCAGCCAAGAATCTCATTCCAACAGGTCTTCGGCGCACCTTAGTTGCGGGCCTTGTTCTTGGGCTTAACCAAGCCGTAATGGGCTGGATGATGGTGAAGAGCGGATTAGTTGATCAACCCCATGTGAGCCATTATCGTTTAGCTGCGCATCTCTTTCTTGCCCTGGCGATTATGGGAACATTCTGTTGGGCGGCATTGAATCTTCGCGCAGTAAGGCTAAATCGAGTCATAAAAGCGCAATTTTCATTTGTACCCTTCAGTAGAATCCTGAGTGTGGTGGGGGTTCTGGTTCTCGTTCAGATTTTTTATGGCGCGCTCACCGCAGGCCTCCGCGCGGGCTTCATTTTTAATACGTTCCCTAAAATGGGCTCCGAGTGGCTTCCGGATTCGGTTCTTATGCTGTCGCCGTTTTGGCGTAATTTTTTAGAAAATCTCGCGGGCGTACAGTTTTGCCATCGCGTTTTTGGATGGTCTCTTCTGTGTTCGGCGCTAGGAGTTTTCTTCTATTCTCGCAGGCTGCCACTTTCGCCTGGGCAACGAGTAACAATACGTTGCTTCACTTGCGGCGTGCTGCTTCAGTTTCTCTTGGGGGTACTTACACTCATTCTTGCCGTGCCGTTACCGCTCGCGGTTATGCACCAAGTGGTGGGATCAATAACCTTCTTGCTACTTCTTTGGGCCCGGCACTCAGTTAAAGATAACCTAGGTTAAGACCTTAGTACTCTTCGTCAAATCGCTGTCGGGGCTAATCATTCTAGCGGACTCGCCCCATGAGATCATTCTATAGGCGGTCATGACGACGTACTTCTTCACGGAGACACCTTTCCCTTGCGCAATGCACGGATCGTCGCCCTACTCACCTGAACTCTCCGTGAAATTGAACAATACCCGCAATCACAAGGGGAAACGCGATACCCTCGGGCATGACAACGTTGGACTGACTTGCCAAGGTACTACCTGCAAACCAAAACAAGAGGCAGATCGCGCCGCTGACTTCGACTTTCCACGCTCTCAAGAGCCTGGGCAAGCAAGAATACGCGACATACAGGTTCAGGAGTAAGATCATCAAAGATGTTAAAAAAACTCCCACCCATGGATTCGAGCTAATCAGGAAGCCTACACCGCCAATGACATTGAGAAGCGGAAACTCAGACGCGTTTACTCCATCGAGAAAGCCTCGCTGAAG
>CANJNU010000011.1 GCA_947475645.1 Bacteriovoracaceae bacterium
ATGCCTCCCACGGAGATGATAGGGAGCTGAGTGAGTCTTCTTGCCTCAATTAAGCGTGCCCGTGAGATTTCCGTTAGCGTACCTCCACTCCATCCACCGATCATGTGCTCGCGAGACCCTGCCCAGGTGTTGGTAAGGATCCAACCTTGCACTGCCGTACCGTCCAATAGGGATTCGGTCTCCTCGATGAGCCTTTTCAAGGGGTCTCCGGTGAGCTCGGGAGCGAGCTTGATCAGTAAGGGGGGCTTTTTACTCCAGGAGGCGACGGTTTCGGCGAGGGGAAGTAGAATGGATTTTAGACCCTCGGGTGTTTGAAGCGATCGGAGTCCCGGTGTATTCGGCGAACTCACGTTAATCGCAAAATAGTCAGCCAGTCCTTTGAAATGTTCAGCTGCCTGCTGATAGTCTAGTCCCGCGTTCTCCAGGGGAGTGTCCTTATTCTTTCCCAAATTTACGCCTACTCGAAAATGGGGCGGGAGTGTCTCTCGCGCCACCGCGACACGTTTTGCAACAAAGGCTGCTCCGGCACCGTTAAAACCCATGCGATTGAATAGGGAATAAGTTTCCGGGTGCCTAAATAAACGAGGCATCTCATTTCCGATCTGAGGCTGTGGCGTCACGGTGCCGATTTCTGCAAAGCCAAATCCCAAGTCAGGTAGCGATCCAAGTATTTCCGCATCCTTGTCAAAGCCTGCAGCAAGTCCAAGGCGGGATTGGAAGGTCATTCCTAATACAGTAGGCAATTTCACCGAATCGGGTTCCGTAATTTCAACCCTTGCCAGTGCTCTGAGGGGCCAACGCCCCAACAGCGCCAGTCCCTTAATCCAGAATATGACGACTCGATGGACGCGCTCCGCGTCCCACATAAAGAGAAATCTTTTAATAAAGTCCCAAATTTTGGTTCTCATATGAGCGGTCCTTCTTTTTTCTCTCGAAACTTTGCATAAAAAACCCGTCGCAGGGTGACGGCCCTAAGAATCCGCCCATGCCTTGGGTGAAGTCGGGGTGTCTCTCTAGAAAGCGCTTCACTATTTCAATCGATTCGGATGCGCGCAGGGTGCAAAGACCAAATACCAAGCGACCACCCGGAGACACGAGTACAGAATAGGTCTCGAGTAGGCGAAGCTGTACCCCAGGAAGTCGATTCAGCTCATCGGGAGTTTGCTTCCATTTAATGTCCGGATTGCGCTTTAAGACGCCCCACCCTGTGCACGGAGCATCCACTAGAACAACCTGCGCACTCTCCTGAAAGCTCAATATGGCTTGAGCTTCGTTATCCTCAGGAAGCAAGAGCGTCTTAATGTTGTTCAGCCCCGCTCGAGTAGCTCGCTTCTTCAGGGCGCGAAGTTTTACCTCCGAAACATCATAAGCAAAAATCTTGCCTCGGCCCCCCATAGCATCTGCCAAAGCCAGTGTTTTTCCGCCTGCCCCGGCACAAGTATCAATAACGGTAATATGGGATGGCGCCTTGGGAGGAAGAGGTAACGGGAACTGGGGTGGAACGCGGTAAGGATGTAGGGCGAGTAGGGGGCCGTAGATCTCTGGCCAGAGCGCAAAAAGAGACATCCACTGAGACCCTTCGTCCTGAATCTCAAATCCACCTTCGACGTAGGCGCGAGATTTCATCACCGGTGTATAGTCCTCATAAACCAGACCGAAAGGGGCGAACGACGAGGCGCGTGCGGGTGTTTCGAGTTGATCGAGCACCCTGGTGGTGCCCCACTGTTTTGAAACCCGCAAACTTAACGGAGGCGGGCATCCTAAATCTCTGCAAAGTTGGGCGGTAAGCTCGTTACCCCAGGTTGCCTTCCATTCATCTACGAACAAGGGCGGAAAATCTCGTTCGTCGGTGCAACTCTGTGGCTTCCAATTGGGGTCCTCGATCAGAAGATCAATAAGTTTCTGCGCTAACAATCGTGCGCTTGGCCAATCTGCCCTTTCAGCCGGAGGGATGCGCCAAGGAGATGCCGCAGCGACATGAACTTCTTCAGCGAGGCTGCAGGGGGCTCTAAGCATCCACGGCACGACCTTAGAAAGGATCGCCTTAGACTCGTCGGGAACACGCGAAAGAAGTGAATCGAGGCGTGTATACGGGCGAAAAAGGGATACCCAGAGGTCATTAAACTGATTGAGGATGAGGTTTTTTGACGGAGGGTGTGCAGAACGTCGTTTTTTAGGTGGCATAAGAGTTTTGAATCTCCTCTTTACCTCGGCTTTGAATTTTCAGATAATCGAAAAAACAGGAGACCCCCCATGATTGACTTTTCTCTCAGTGATGATCAGAAGCAACTTCAGGAATTGGCACGCAAGTTCACAAAAGAGGAAATCATCCCGAAGGCTGCTCATCACGACAAAACGGGTGAATATCCTATCGATATTGCGCGAAAAGCGTGGGAACTGGGTCTGATGAATACACACGTTCCTGTCGAATACGGCGGAATTGGGTTGGGCGTGCTTGAAGGGTGCATTATCACCGAGGAGCTCTCCTATGGCTGTACTGGAATCTCGACGGCCATGGAGGCCAATACTCTCGCAGCGGCACCCATAATTGTCGCCGGAAATGACGAACAGAAGAAGGAATTTCTGGGGCGTAGGCTGATTGAAGAAGGTAAGCTGGCTGCCTATTGCGTCACCGAACCCGGCGCAGGCTCCGATGTAAGTGGTATTCGCACCCTGGCTAAGAAGGTGGGCGACGAGTACATTATTAACGGCTCGAAAATGTGGATTACGAACGGTAGCGTAGCCGACTGGTATTTTGTTCTCGCTTATACTGATCCAACGGCGAAACACAAGGGCATGTCAGGCTTTATTGTTCCTCGTGAAACGCCTGGAATTATTGTGGGCAAGAAGGAACACAATATGGGGCAGCATGCGAGCGACACTCGTGGAATTACATTCGAGGACGTTAAAATTCCCGCCAAATATTTATTGGGCACTGAGGGTGCCGGATTTAAGATTGCGATGAGTGCGTTTGATCATACTCGTCCAGCAGTGGCAGCCGGAGCAGTCGGCCTAGCTCGTCGGGCCATGACCGAAGCAGTGGAATATGCAAAAACTCGGAAAACGTTTGGACAGCCTATTTCCAGCTACCAGGCCATCAGTTTTATGATTGCTGAAATGGCGATGGAAATCGAAGCGGCAAGAAACCTCGTTTATCAGTGTGCTTGGATGATTGACAATGGTCACCGCAATACGAAGTTTGCAGCGATGGCCAAGGCCTTTGCTTCTGACGTCGCAAACAAAACTGCAACCAATGCAGTTCAGGTGTTTGGTGGCTATGGCTACTCCGAAGAATACCCTGTTGAGAAGCTGATGCGTGATGCAAAGATCTATCAGATTTATGAAGGAACATCGCAGATTCAGCGCTTGATCATCGCGAAGGAAATCTTTGAGAGAGGATAGTGCGTTCTCGACCGACGCCTTAGCTTCGTGCTTTCCAGAGAAACATCAGTTTTGCGATGATTCTTTGGGGGCCGTTTAACCGGTGGATGTTTCTCTGGACCACGGCCTTCATTAGGGCGGTGAGTCCATTATAAGGTCGAATCAGTACTTTAAGCTGGGTCATTTTACCTGCGCTATTCAGCGTAATTCGGTCGATGCCCTGAAGAGACTTGCCATTCACGGTCGCTTCGAACTCGAGTAGAATCTCGTTTTCGTCAATCCAAGTCTTGGTGACTTTGTATCCTTCAAGTGAAGCAAGTACATCTCGAAGAAGGGGTTCGACCTCAGCACGTCCTTTTTTGGGATGAAAAAGCGCGGGTGAATAGAGAACGACATCGTCAGTTACCCATTCACTCATATAGCTAAGATCTTTTTTAGTAATCGTTAGGTGCCAGTTCTCGATAAATCTTGTGGTGCTCTCTAATATCATTATTTTATAACAGGCGTTTCAGCCCTCTCCTGCCTTGAGTGATTCATAAATTCTGAGGTAACTCGAATAGCGAGGAATCGACACACCCTCACAGTTCACTTCACCCGTATGAAGGCAATTCTCAACGGCGCACTGACTGCGCTTAAATTCTGGAAAAAAATCTTTTAGGTTTTCGGGCGCAATATCGGTGAGTGCAAACTCACGCACGCCTGGAGTATCGATCCATTGCGAGTTCTCTGGGCCCCCTAGCAAAATCGAGCTAGTCGTGGTGTGCTTTCCCTTTCCGGTTGCGTCGCTTACATCGCCGACTCGACCAGCGCTCTCTCCAAGAAGGGAGCTTAAAAGAGATGTCTTGCCCGCTCCAGATTTTCCGCAAAAAACAATGGTTTTCCCGCGAAGTTCCTGGTCAAGGTCGTCCAGACCGACACGCGACTTAACTGAGACTTCCCTCACACTGAATCCTAGATCTGAGTAGATCGACCAGGGCTTGGGATCCTGGGCACTGAGAAGATCAAGTTTAGTAACCACCAAAATTGGCGTGATGCTCGACGAGAGAGCGCCGATCAGGAACCGATCCACTAATCCAGGAGAAAAGTCTGGAAATTTGAGCGAGGCCACAATCACCACCGCATCGACATTCGCAGCGAGCACATGTTGAACTTTTTGGTCGTCGCGGCCCGGAGCGCGCCTCACGAGGCGACTTCTTCGCTCGCAGAGTCCTTCAATCACGCCACTGTCGGGACTGGAACGAGTTACTTTTACGCGATCACCCACAGCAACGGGCGAGCGCTCCCGATATTCACTGCCGGTAACACCGAGTAGGTTGGCTCGTCGATAGCTGCACAAAAACTCGAAGGGCATACCCGATTCGGTTTCATCCAGCTTGACACGACATAGTTTTGGAAATACCTCGGCAACAATCGCATTCGCTGCCTCGGGAGGGAGGTAGTCGGGCTTCTGTGCGGTGGCCTGTTTGCTCTTCTTCATTCCGCGCCGCGATGAAGAGACGTTCTCGTCGTCCATCCATGCATCGACCCAGTCTTTCGGCTTCTTCGAGGATTGGTTTCTGTATTTGCTAGAGGGATGAGACATCGATCTCTTAGTGATACCCTGATGCCCGACGATTGCCAAGCATTGGGAAATGAGCATATAGTGGCGTCATGATTTCAGAATCTCCTTCGACCTCGTTTCCTAAGAGTCAAATTAAGGTCCTGCTCCTGGAAAATATCCATCATTTAGCGAGGGATCTGTTCTTAGGAGAGGGTTATCAAGTGGAGACCCTCGTGGGCGCCTTAAGCGAGGCTCAGCTGGTTGAGAAAATTCGTGATGTGCATATTTTGGGTATTCGAAGCAAGACTCAGGTAACTGAAGCTGTTCTCTCCGAGGGCAAGCGGCTTTTGACTGTAGGAGCCTTCTGCATTGGAACTAATCAGATCGATATCGAGGCAGCAAAGAGGCGAGGAATCCCCGTCTTTAATGCGCCGTTCGGAAATACCCGAAGTGTTGCGGAGATGATTCTGGCTGAGATCATTATGTTGTCTCGACAATTGGGGCATCGTTCGATGGAGATGCATCAGCAAATCTGGAAAAAGATATCCAAGAACTGCCACGAAGTGCGTGGAAAAACGATAGGAATTATCGGTTACGGTCATATTGGAACGCAGGTGTCAACGCTTGCTGAGGCCTTGGGCATGCGAGTAATTTTTCACGATGTGCTGTCAAAATTACCACTGGGAAATGCAAAGCCAGCCAACAGTCTGGCTCATCTTTTGCGTGAAAGTGATTTTGTTACTCTTCATGTACCCGAGACCCCCCAAACTAAGGGCTTAATTGGAGTTAGTGAGATCTCGAAGATGAAGAATGGAGCTTATCTTTTGAATGCGAGCAGAGGCACGGTCATTCAAATTCCAGCCCTTGTAGAGGCATTGAAATCAGGGAAGTTGGCCGGCGCCGCTGTCGACGTTTTCCCAGAGGAGCCCGAGAGTAATACGAACGATTATGTGACTGAACTTCAGGGGCTTGAGAATGTGATCCTCACTCCTCATATTGGGGGGGCTACCGAAGAAGCACAGGCGAATATCGGTGAAGAAGTGCCGACGACCTTGATTCGATTTGTGAATACTGGGGCAACCGTTGGCTCAGTGAACTTTCCATCCGTCGATGTGCCCCATTCTGAGAATTGCCACCGAGTTTTGAACGTTCACCGAAATGTTCCAGGTGTTTTGTCAGCGGTAAATAAGATTGTATCTGACCTAGGCGGAAATATTATTGCGCAGTCGTTGGCAACCGATTCCTCGATCGGATATCTCATTTTGGATACGGATCAGGCGCTCTCTCAGGATGTAAAGAAGCACATCGAGCAACTTTCGGCGTCCATAAAAACGCGCTTACTTTATTAAGGGCCTTCGCTTCTAATGAATGGAGCTGAGGGCTTTAACAAGCACGCTCATTGTTCCGGGCCTTGCTTCTCCGCCTACCTTAAATAGGTGACGGCGATAGTCGCCCACAAGGGTCTCGAAATGAGCCTTAAACGTATGTCGGTCCAGTACGCCCATTCTGTATCCTTTGGCCAGGTCGTGCGACCAGATCCATGGATTATCCATTTTTGGATCAGCCACGCGGGTTTGGCTAAATCCCCAACGGTCAAACGGTACGCGATAATCGGCATGAGGCTGCACAAAGTCAATTTCGCCAGGCTGAAGAATTGGAACGACTGTGCCAAAATTGGCGGCGGATTTATCAAAGTGCTCTACCGTAAGATAGGCTCCAAAATCTAAGATTGCGGTGCCGTCAGCAGATCCTTGAACATTCAGCCACTCCATCTCATAGTTTACGCGGTATGCTCCCGCAGTTGTAATTCCGTAGGGACGTAGCTGAAGTTCTACGGCACGCGCTTCTGCTGCTTCGAAGAGTGATGAATTGCTCGCTCTTCTCTTATGGGCCTGTCTTAGAATGAGCCCTGCTGGACTTTCTGTTCCGTCTTGATGGATCACATTAAAGCCAAAATCAATTACGGCGTAATGTCCAATCGTCTCAACGTGTGCCCCCGCATGGATGAGGGCAGTTTGAACTAGCTTTTCGTATAAAAATTCGCGAGTCGCTTCGCCTAAAGTGGCGAGTCCATTGGCATGCCCTTCTAGAAAAGGGAGTCGTCCAGGGGCGACGCCCACACCTTTGGCATCAATGAGCTCGAGTGGACCGCCTGTGAATACGACGGCTCTTCCGTAGTGAAGTGGGCGATGGGCAATCGCTGTCTCGCCCGTAAGTTCAATAGGGGTATTTACTGAATCGACATGAAGTTGCGAGTCCGAAATGTAGGCTGTCTTTTGAAGGAGCCAGTGATCGATCTGGGCCTCGGACAATCCGTGGACGCTGGGGAAGTCATTTCGAATTAGCCCGTAATCGGCTAGAACGACTTTCGCAGATTTAACCCGGTGCAGGGTTTCGGCGCGAGGCCATTGCAGCTCTTGGATCGAGCGCGCGGGCTCGAAAGCGAGCGCAGTCGGTAGGATGGGCGGAAAGAGGGTGAGCGCGAGGATAAAAAAAGATCGCATGTGAGTGCCATATAAAGACTGACTAATTTAGTCAAGCTAATTTATAACCGCTTTGTATCACTCTGGTTTTCATGCAAACTGCGAATGAAGGGCCGCTCGCTTCTTCAGTGACCGGTAAGTCTAAGTTTTGCTAGAGGTTGAGGGTATGAATCACACTCGCTCCGTTCCGACTGATCTGATTGTTGCTCTCGATCAATTTCGTCCCGAGCAGGCACTTGAGTGGATTGAGGGGTTGCGTGACTATCCGCTCATCTATAAGGTCGGTTTTGAGCTCTTTATGGCCGGCGGGCCCGAACTGGTTCGAGAACTCGTGCATCGCAAGAAGCGCGTTTTTCTTGACCTCAAATTTTACGATATTCCAACTACCGTTGCAAAAGCTGCCAGACAGGCGGCTATGATGCACGTCGAAATGTTTACGCTTCATTTGTCGGGTGGGCGTGCAATGGTTAAAGCTGTGGCTCAAGAGCTACAGGATATTCCAGCGTTGAGGCCCAAAGTCTTGGGTGTCACAGTGCTTACATCGTTCGATGATGTACGTTGGGCAGAGGTTACCCGCGCGCTCACAGGGCATGCTGTTGATGCGAGCCAATCCGTCGAGGGATTAATTGAGCATTCACCTTCGTGGGGTGCGGACGGCATTGTATGCTCGGCAATGGAGCTAAAAATGCTGAGAGCGAAGTATCCATTAGGGCCTGAAGGCGTCTATGCAGTGGTGCCCGGAATTCGTCCAGAAGGCGCGGATTTAGACGATCAAGCGAGGGTGATGACCCCAGCTCAGGCGCGAAACGCGGGCGCAAGCGCAATTGTAATGGGGCGCCCCATTACGCAGGCTTCCAATCCAAGTGCGGTGGTGGTTCGAGCATTGAAAGACTTGGGGCATTGATTTCGCTTTTCGCGGCGCGTGATTCAAGTTAAGAGGGCCCGCATGGCTCTACAGATTCGAAATCCCCACAGTGTTCTGGCTGCTCTCGAGAAACGTCCCCAGGATGTTTTGAAAGTCAGTGTCCCCGCTTCATTAACCGAGCGTGAACAGCGGGGCGGCGCTGCCGCTGATGCCATGGTGGGCCGAGACGCGTGGCTTAAGGTCCTTCAGATGGCTCGCGCGAAGGGAATTCCAGTGGCTTCGGCCGCAGGGGCTCGGGTTTCACGCGACGAGGCAGGGCGCAGTACCGGGGGGGCGGAAGCGCAGCTTCGTGAGGCAACCGGTGTCACGGCAGAGGTGCTCTTCCGGAATGCTCTCGATCGTGCCGAAGGAAAAGGATTGTGGCTTGCTCTTGATTCGTTAACCGATCCACAGAATGTTGGAGCGATTTTTAGAACCGCCTCATTTTTTGGAGTTCAGGGAATCTTGATGACCCAAGAGCGTTCGGCTCCCTTAACGGCGGCAGTCTATGATGTCGCATGCGGCGGTGTAGAGGATGTTCCTTTTACTCTGCAAACCAATCTTCAGCGGGCGTTCGAGATTGCCAAAGATGCAGGGCTATGGATCTTGGGAACATCGGAGCATGCTCAGCAGAATTTATCCACGATTGAGCGAGATCGTCCGTGGCTCCTTGTCTTAGGTAACGAAGAAAAGGGAATGCGCCGCCTGACGGCGGAAAGCTGCGACGTTACATGTCAGATTCCACCTCAGGGATGGGTTACTTCCTTAAATGTCTCCTCTACCGCGGCCGTGATGATCTCGCGCCTCAGTGGTTGAAAAGGGCGAAATCTCTACAGATCGTAAATGAGGCTGACGCCCAGAATAGGCGAAGCAGGGGTGATTGCAAAGTGAGTTACAGTCGCTGTAGAGTTGCTGGAGCTTGAGGTCGATCCTGCGACGACGCTGAAGGAGGGTCCACCGTCGAAGTGTAGGCTGAGCTTACTCTCAGAAATCTGATGGTGAACTCCAAGAACGCCACTTAGTTTAATTGCAAAATTTCCGCTATATCCTAATCCGATACCCCCGCCTAGGTGGGCGCCGCTGGCCAGCGAGCCTAGAAGTGTGCGCTTGTATGTACCACCGAAGCTCAGATTGAGTGTGCCGGAGGTGGTTGGAATCGCAAAAAAGGCCTGAATCGAGTCGACAGGGGTGAGTTGAAAGAGCGCAGTTAGACTTCCCGCGTTCACCGTAGCTGGGGTGGTTGGAATCGGATTAATGGAGCTGAATCCGAGAGAAACCGTAGAATTCTGCTGGGCCGCGTTGTTCTGAATTGAGCGAGGCGGGTCCGAAGGGAGGGAAAGCGCAGGTGCTGCAAAAGCAGCAGCGTTCAGCCCAAAAAGAGCAATAGTCACAGATGGATATGTGTATCGTGTCATGCTGTGCATTTTCATGAACTTCCCAAATTCTGTCAATCGCATTGAGGGCTCTGATAAAAAGTGCCCCAACGAGGGTTGTGTGTTGACTTTTTTGTTCAATCAGTGGAAATTTCGCAGCGCTAACATCGGATAGTTTCGAGTGGATTGGACATGTAATGGCTCAAGGTGTGACTTAAGTGCTGGAGTAGCTCAGTTGGTAGAGCAGCGGTTTTGTAAACCGCAGGTCATGGGTTCGAGTCCCTTCTCCAGCTCCATTTTTTCAGGCGGTGGAAATTCCTGAAATTTGAATACTCGAAGAGGTTAGTTTTGTTGGTTATTTAAGGCCGTAAGTGATCAGCAGAGTGAGTGGCAAAACCACTTTTTTAAAATGTGGAGAGATACCCAAGTGGCCAAAGGGACCAGACTGTAAA
>CANJNU010000012.1 GCA_947475645.1 Bacteriovoracaceae bacterium
CTAACGCAAATATCCAATAGAGCCTGAAAATACTGCTATATCGAACGTATCGAGCAAGCGGAAAAATATAATACAGAAGAGTGCGAAGCCCTGCACGTCCACCCAGCGAGAGAACGAACATAAAGAGAAAAAAACCAAGCCACCACCACGGGCGCTTGGACCTTTCGGTTTCGGATAACCACCAATACACTGCCAGTGGAAGGGTAAGAATACCGACGTAGCCATCGGACATGGAAATGTCGCTTCCCATCCAGTCGCGGGCAGCAAATGTGGTAAATGGAAAAAAGAGAGTAAAGAATGCAGGGAACGTAAAGGGCTCCCCGAAATTGGCAAGATGAGGGTCGAGCGTAGCCAGCCGCTCGGTATGGCCAACACCCTCTACAAAGAAGGCGTGAAGAACTGGAAGCCACACAAGGACCGTACAAACACCCACAACTCCCAAAGCTATTGCAACCGCCCGCCACTCAGTCGAATAGCGGAGAACGAGCCAAAGCCCAAGAGTAAGGCCCATGAAACCCACAAACGCTGGATAGCCCCCCAGAGAGGAAAGGCCCATGGCAAAGCCAGCAAGAAGAAAATACCCGCTCTTTTTACGACTGATTCCGAGATCGGCGAGTCCTAAAATCCAAGGAAGATAAGCCGCATTCACCATGAAGGGAGTGTGCTCAGCATTCCCTATGAAAAATCCGGAAAATGAAAAGCAGACTGCAGCAACGAAGCCGCCCAAGGGAGTTCCCCCGAGTATCCGAACCAACCAGAGCATTCCAAGGCCCGCTAAAGCCCAGTGAATGAGCCAATAAAAGATGAACCCAAGCCCCGTATCTGAGATCGTTAGACCCAGTACCAGGGCAACAGGGCTAAGCGTGGGCTGATGTGGTTCAGCATGAAAAGGATACCCTCCCTTCGTATACGGATCCCAGAGAGGAAATCGTCCCTCACGAACTGCATCTATAACGTAGGTAAAACCCGGATAGACCTCATCTCGGGCGTCCCATCTGGGTTCGACGGTACGAACGATCAACTGAGAAAGGAGAAGCGAGAAAAATAATAAAAAGACGGCGCCCGTTTTAAGCCAACGACGGCGCACAAAAAAAATCTCTGCAAACTTAATTAGATTTCCCATCAGATTAAGTCTCCCTCTTTACTCGGTTGCATCAAATGTGAAGATGAATCAGTGTATAGGTATTGCCGTTACCCCTGTCAACCTCGGCGCCTATTTCGTACAAAAATGGTATATATAAGGGCTCTCGACATCTTTATAAAGAGCTGGATGTTGGCGATGTCGAGCTATACCGGTACTCAAGCCCGATTATTTCAAATTTATTGACCCAAGCGAGGCCTTCTACAAGATGGACCCATTCACTCAAAAACGTCTTCTTCGTGTGATCGAAAAATTTCGTGGATCCAAAGGAGAGCTTCCGACGCTGGCCGATCTAGCCAAAGAGGGCTTCGACAAAGCCGCGGTCGACGACGGAATTCGTCTTAAACTCATCGAGGAGCTCTATCTAAACCTCACCGATGGCTCGGTTCGAAAGGTTTACAAAACGTCGTAGCCTACTTAGTGTTAAGGTCTGCGTCAAAAATTTAGCTTCTTCGACTCAGCAGGCCTACTGACTCAGTCATTTCTTCGGCCTCAGTTTCCTGACATTTCGATCGCGAATGCGACTGCAAATTTGGCGAATTGCAGACCATGAGCAATGTCTAGATACTGAATGAGGTCGTTCTCAGTGTGAATTTTCTTATTCATCGAGTCGAAAGTCGATTCAAACGGAAATACGGTTGCGTACCCTTCCTTGTTCCAGCTTGCATGGTCACTGCAACCATAGCCACATTGGGTCTCAAACCACGGCACGCCGACATAAGTCTCAGTAAGTTTCTTACCAAATTCAGTGAGTTCGGGATGCGTATTATCCATGATAAAATTAATTCCGGTATTTGCTCCGGGGAACATGGTCATGTCGAACTGGGTTATCGCCACAATTTCGCGATTATTGCTTCGATATTGACGCGCAATTTCTTGGCTGCCTAACAATCCCTTCTCTTCGCCCGCATAAGCAATAAATTCGATGGAACGATCAGGTGAAAAATCGGTTTCCATGAGAACCCGAAAAGTTTCCAGCAATGTGGCAATACCACTCGCATCGTCATCAGCACCTGGGGCCTTTCCCTGAGGAACAGGCCATGCAAAACCCCATTGAATCGAATCTAAATGCGCCCCAAGAATCACGGTCTCATTTGCATGAGGCCCTTTTCCTTGAATTCGGGCAATCACAGAAGGCTGCTTCCATTTTTCGTGACGAAAGAACTGAACACTCACGTCGCTTCGAGATTTTCCCAGTTCAGAGAATTGACTTTCAAGCCACTCCGCAGCCTTCTTGCCTCCTTCGATATTGTAATAGCGACTTGGGAAAGCCGAAAGTTGTTCAATCCAGCTTTTGAGCTTGGGCTCGGACAGATACGGTAATGCGGCCCTAACCACTGCTTCGTGGCGAATCTGAAAGATTCTGAAATCGAAAGGTGCCAGGTACGCGCGGGGTTGTGCCGGATAGTCCGTTACGTCCATATATCCACCGCATCGTCCCGCTTCGTGAATCTTGGCGGCCATCGCATCTACTTCGACCTCGGTCATCCAGGTTTGAATTCCCTGGCCTGTTTCGATAAGTCGCATTGCCTTCTGTGGAGGTGCGACATTTGCGTACGAAACCGATGAAACAATCAACGAAGCAATGAGAGTACGTAAAAACATGGGGACCTCCAAGAGTGAGGCCCCCATTAAAACGACTTTGGTTCGAAAGGTCAATCAATCCGAAATTAATTAACCTAACATCCTGAGCTGTCCACCCTCGCTCTTGGCCGAATCAAGGGTCAATTGCTCCAAGCGTGCAAGAATTATTGTACCCTTAATTTGTAAGTCACCGTTCCAAGCTGCCATCTTCTCGAGTTCCTCCTGGCATTCACGCAAATTTAGAAACGCCGAATAGAGACACACACCGCGCTGCAAATCATTGGGTGCACGGAGATACTTTTCAAAACCTACCATCACTTGCTCAGCGCTTCTCAAAATGCGGTGCATCTGAGGCGCAGAAGCCCGAAGCTCGAGAGCTCTGCACAATTGATGAAAAGACACGATGAAGGAGTACGTTAGGTAGTTCTTGAACATCTTGTTCCCCTTTTTGCGTTGGGTTTCGCTTCAAATTCCTCTTGAAACGTTTCGTCGGCTCTCTTGTCTGATCTAGAGCAGGAAGCTAGCCACGTGCACTGCCCAGTGTTGGCGCATACGACCATTGTGCAATTCAGTGCACTTACACTTTTGCGTCAAAGCAAAAGACTTTGCTCGGAATAGGCAATTTTTACCCGTTACTGGCCCAATATGGCACCGGTCTTGAGTTCTCACAGCATCCTGCCGACAGAGAACTTATGAAGAAAGATGGCGTGAAGAAAAATCCATTGAGAGTAATCGACGGAGGCAAGCCCGCTGACTCGGTGGTGAGCCTCACTTCCGAGCGCAACAAGCGCGGGAATGAGAATCGAAGGCAGCTTGAGCGCCACTTCACCACCTACTGGATCAACACCTTTATTGAGATGCCTTCGTCCTCCGAATCGGAGACCAAGAACGAGCTCAACTCGGTAACCATGAGCGACTTGAGCGAGGATGGCTGTGCCTTTTCGATTTTGGAACAGTCCGTTCCATTCTTTAAAGCCTTGCAAGAGAACCAACAGACATTTCGCCTTCAACTCGGCTTCAGTCAAGATACGTTCATCGTAGTCGGCTTCCAAGTTGCCAATATTATTCAGGCGATGGACCACTCCACGAAACCCTATCGGGTGGGCTGCAGACTCGACCCCAGTTTCGCGGCAACACCCGCCTATCGTCAATTTATTCGCTTTTTGGCGGCCTACTCTGGGGCCTGCGTAACGACTAAAGCCAAAGCCAGCAGCTTCTAAAATTGTGTCGCGGTGACGTGCGCCTTCTGCTCAATCCCCTCAGAGAGCATCGGCTGCAACGGCATTCCCGCGACGTAAGGTGCCCGACACAAGAGACCCTTGAAGAGGGCGTCCAGGGCACCAAACCAAAACCTCAGCAGAATGCGCTTTTAGCTGGATTAACGCACGCTGGCAAGTGAAAAATTTAAGCCGTCGTCCCGACCGAAATTCCCCGCTTATGATCGGCAAATTCGTAACGTCTGAGGGTCTCGATACACGACTTAAAGCCGGCCTTAACTACCTCTGACATCTTGTTCGGCGAGAGACTGAAGTGTTCTCCAAAAAAAGTTTGGAAGTCACTCGAGCTGGGATGAATGTAAATCACTTCGGTATCCATCCTGTGATGAAGCTCCTGCTCGAGAATTGAACAAATCTTACGTCGATGCTCTTCAGAGACGCCGTTTTCGCGACAAAAGCTCGCCACTGCCGAAATCGCTGAACCGTGAATCTGTCGCGTATAAATGTGCGAGTTAATCTTCTGCTCGATCACTAAATAAATTGCCTGAATCAACATTCCTGGAAGCCCATGCTCTGTCAAAGAGCCCACTTCCTTCACAAAATGATAAGGCTTGTGTGTGTAGCTCGCAAAAACCAGATCCGCTCCCGAATCGATGGCCACATGGGTAGACAGAGTGTCGCGAATTTCTCCGTCGATGTAGTGAATGGCCTGCCCCTGCGCGTTCTTAATAATATGAGGCGAGTAAATTCCGGGGAGTGCCGTACTTGCCGCACAAGCATCTGAAATTGTGGCCGAATTATCATATTGGCAGCTCAAATCCCAAGGGGGCGGCTGATAAGCATATTTACCGAAAACCACTTTCCGAGAGTGATTAAGTTGGGTTCCCACAATAAACAGGTCGGCCAAATAGTCGTCAAATCGATTCGAAGGAAGCACCTCTTCTCTCAGGTACTCTTCAATTCCAGTCGTCGAGAAAATTCCGGTCGTTTTTAGCCACTTAAGCTGCAAAAGGGCCGACATATCGCCTTCTAAAATACCGGCAACCGTCTTCTTCAGAAACGCGAACGGGCCCATTTTTTCTTTGGTGGTGCCTGATCGGAGCCGAAACATTTTCTGATTGGTAAGGCGGGGCAAGGGCTTAGGAAAAACATCGGCCGGATCGATCGGCTCTTCGAGTTTTCGACCTAAGAAGGAATTGAAAATATTATCGAGGCTATACCCTGCAGCCAAGTAGCTGGTAATAATGGAACCTGCACTCGATCCGACATAAGTCGAGATCTCCATTGGACCAGGCGGGCGCGCTGCGCCATTTTGAGGCGCGGTGCCGCCATAAAATTTAAATCCCTGCTCCCGAAGAGCCAAGGACACGCCCAAATGAAAGGCGCCCGCTTTCGTGGCACCGCCACTGCAGACAAAACCAATCTTTTTCTTATGACCAATTTGGATTCTTTCGCGGGTTCTTAGCCGCATAGCCATAAGACTACTTGAAATTCTAACCCATGAAAATACAATATGTGAGAACCTGAGGTTTCAGCTCAGAAACCTCTCCTGATGAGAAAGAGTAAAACTTTGACGCTTCAATTCAACCCACGCACACCAGCCCTTCAGTCGACTGCAGAATGGTTGCCCTTGATGGACTACTCCATCGAATCGGGCTTAAGTCTTTCTACTTTGCGTCGGCACATTAAATCCGGAAAAGTCGAATATCGCATTGAACAGGGGCGGTACATGCTCAGGAAACTGAGTTCAAAGCCTGTTACTGCTACTCTTCCCATTCAGCTTCCTCTCCATCCTTCGTCGTCCGTACAGGTGAACGCCCTCATGGAGCAGTTGCAGCACGCACATCAAGAGATCGCGGAGCTAAAAATGTTGGTCGCCATTTACGAAGACCAAATGAGCCCACGCATTGGCCATGTCTAAGAAGTTAGAATCACTTCAGCTGATCCGATTTGCTGGCATACTCAGCGGCCTCCTTTCGATCGGGCCAGCCCATGCTAATCCAGAGCTGGATCATAAGTATGCCTTCGAGACCATTGGCGCGCTTCGCGCCTGGGATAATGTGGATGGTCTCTTTTCAGATTACGTTTCCAAATCGTATCGAGACTACTTCTCAAAAACTTCACGTTTTCGATGGGTAGAGTCTTCCAAGGCTGATGCTGCCTTGACTGACTCTAAGATGCCTTTTCAAAAGGCAATCGAGGACTCTGAGATTCTTGCGCAGTTAACCCGTTCTCTGAAAATGCAGACCTTGCTACGAACCAAAATTCGCAAAGAGGGACCACAGTATCAAGTCAGTATCGAGTGGCTTCACTCACCCGCTATGGAACGCCTGTCGAGCGAGACCTTCTTTATTTCCGAAATGAACGATCTCGACGGACGACTTCAAGAGGCGTTGAATCGGCTTTTTAATCGTGTTCCCATTATTGGAAACATTTCAGGACGTGACGGCACAGCCGTTACCGTAAACGTGGGCGCACTTTCAGGGATCCACCGCGGTGATACCCTGATTGTGCAAACGCTTGAGGATGTGAAGAAACACCCCCTTTTAAAAGAAGTGGTCGAGTGGCGCCTTGCTCCTATCGGACGACTTGAGGTTGACGAGGTCGAGGATCGGATCGCTTTCTGTCATGTGATCTCGGAGGAAGCCGATCGAAATATGAGTCGCTACCAAAAGGTCACACAAATCATTCCCCGGCCTGTTACCGAGACAAAAGGGGCCACGCTTGGAGCCGAGAAGATACTTGAGCCCCCTCGTTTAGGATTCTACAATGTAAGCCTGTGGACCGGAACATTTGGCCGTAACTATTCAATCAATACAACCGATCCCGGAAAATCGGGAAGTGGAATTTTGATTGGCGCTCGCGGAGCAGGGCAGCTTTGGCTGAACCGCGACATCTTTTTCGACCTCGATTTGGGAATCGCAACATTTGGCTACTCGCAGAAAGACCTCACCACGGGCACTGAATCGACGCTTACTGGTGTGAGCGGAACAGCAACGGTATTGAAATCAGCCCTAGGCTATAATTACTATCTTTCGAACGACATCTTCGGCCCGAAGGCCTGGGCTAAGGTAGGATATTCGATCAATAACTTTAACCTCGCCTACAGCGCCGCCGATACCGTCGCTCCTTACAGCTCTTCTGCAATCTTCTTGGGCGGCGGAGCTGACCTTCCCGTACGCGATCGGTACGGAGCTAAGCTTGATCTGGAGCTCGGAGTAATTACAAATGGGGCTGAAGTGAGCTCTGCCAACACCGCCGCCAATACCTCGAGCTACGGTCGCTTCTACCTTGGCGGATACCATCGTTATCGTCCCAAAATGCATTTCAACTTCGGTATCGAGGTCATTACTTCCGGCTCAACCTTCAGTACCGGAGCCATAGTGTCAGAAAAGGCCTTCAGCTTTACCCCTAGCGTTTCGTTCTATTTTTGACCCGTCCAAAGGTTGTGCTAAGGATTTGTTTGCTATGGCACAATCCATTCAAAAGAGAATTCAAGAACTCACGCGACAGATCCATCATCACGATCATCGATACTATGTATTGGATGAACCTGAGATCTCTGACGCGGCTTACGATCTACTCTTTCGCGAACTCCAAAAACTCGAAACCGAAAATCCTGATCTGAAGGCCCTCGATTCGCCCACCCAACGTGTAGGCGGCAAAGCCCTCGACGCGTTTAAGAAGACGCAACACCGTGCCCCCATGTTGTCTCTTGCGAATGCACTGACTGAACAAGAGCTGCTCGACTTCGACGACCGCGTTCACCGTCTTATCGAGCGCCCAGATGCAGAGTCTTTGGAATACTTTGTCGAATTGAAGTTCGATGGTCTCTCGATAAACCTTACGTACGAGAACGGCATTCTAGTGAGTGCCGCAACCCGAGGAGACGGAGAAACCGGCGAAGAGGTACTCCATAACGTACTTACTATTCGTTCGGTGCCCCTGCGTCTGAATACCGAAACACCTCCAAAACTAATTGAGATTCGCGGCGAAGTTATTTTACCGGTGGCCGATTTCGAAAAGCTCAATGAGGCCCAAGTTCAATCGAGTCAGAAGATTTTTTCGAATCCTAGAAACGCTGCCGCAGGTTCGATTCGGCAGCTCGATCCAGCAATTACTGCATCCAGGCCGTTGACCCTATTCTGTTACGGCATTGGATATTCGGAGGGCTACAAGCCCGCGTCAATGAATACCTATCAAGATCAGCTTGCAGCATGGGGATTTCCGGTAGGGAAACACCGTCAGGTTTGCAAGGGAACTTCAGAGGTGCTCGAGTTCTATTCCGCCATTCGGGCGAAGCGCGATCAACTGCCCTACGAGATCGACGGCATTGTGGTGAAGCTCAATCGCTTGAGCGAACTCGACCGGGCTGGATTCATCTCGAGAAGTCCTCGAGGAATGGTTGCATTCAAATACCCGCCGAAACAAGAGACGACAATTATTGAAGACATTATTGTACAAGTGGGCCGCACGGGAGCACTGACGCCGGTGGCAATTGTAACCGCAGTACGCCTGGGCGGCGCACTGGTGAGGCGCGCCACCCTACATAATCAAGACGAGATCGATCGAAAGGATATTCGCATCGGAGATCGCGTTCTGATTCAACGTGCCGGCGACGTCATTCCTGAGGTCGTAAAAGTTGTAACCGAAGCGCGCACCGGAAATGAACGCCTATTTAAGATTCCAGATCATTGCCCGGTTTGTTCTTCTCCGGTGGATAGAAAACCGGGCGAAGCTATTGTTAGATGCGTGAGTCGAAACTGTGTGGCGCAACTCAAAGAACGCATTCGCCACCTCGTAATGATCGACGCCCTGAATATCGAAGGATTAGGCGAGCGAATTGTCGAACAGCTCGTTGATGCGAATTTAGTGACAACGTATGCCGACGTTTTTCGATTAAAAGAGGCCGATCTTCTGAAGCTCGACGGCTTCGCTGAAAAGTCGGCGCAGAAGTTAGTTGCTGCGATTCACCTAGCCCGCAAAACCGATCTCTACCGACTGATCTTTGGATTAGGAATTAGACATGTGGGCGAAAGAACCGCGAAGATACTTTCTCAACACTTTGGCGAGATTACGCCCTTCTTCAGCGCCAATGAAGAGGACTTAAAGAAGATCAACGAGATCGGGCCTGAGGTCGCAAAGAGTATTTGTCTCTGGTTCGCTGATCCCAAGGCTCAGCAGGATCTGAAAGCTCTTTTGGAGGAGGTCGAGATTCGGGCCCTTCCCCGCCGTGCCGCCGGGCAAGGGGGATTGGCGGGTCAAACCTGGGTTCTCACCGGTACTTTCCCTACTCTTTCAAGGTCGGATGCTACGCGCATGATCGAAGAGCAAGGCGGGAAAGTCTCTGCAAGTGTCTCCAAGAAAACCTCCTTCGTTGTTGCGGGCGAAGAGGCGGGAACCAAGCTCGACAAAGCCCGGGAGCTCGGCATCCCCATTTTGGATGAGGCTGAATTGATTAAAAAGCTAAAGACCGAGAGCTAACCAGCTTTTCCGCCCAGCCTTCGATTCAGTTTTCCTGACTCCAAATCCTTCATCATTCGATCCCATCGATCTTTATGAGTCATGTAACTTGACTGAAGATTGGAAGATCGAAACTGAAGCGTGGCCGTTGGTTTGGCCATACTCTGAAGTGTTTGCATCACTTGATCAAGATGCTTTCTACGTTCTAATGGCGGACGCGACTCCACGCCAGCTATGTATTGATTATAAAGTGCATTCACTTGCTCAATCAACGGCGTAGCACGTGCCAGTAGCTCGTCAATCTTTCCGGGAATGACTGCGCTTTCTGGCCTCTGACCATAAGTCTTCTCTGGCCGACTGGGCTCCTCAATCGCTTCACGGTCCCGTTCGCGCCTTCGGTCTTCGAAGTTTTTTTCTTTCGCCATGCCAAGTGCCCTCAGACTCTTAACATAACAGAACGCCCCAAACGCGTGTGTCAAGATCTCCTGACGGGCCTCATGAGCTTAACAATTTTGCCAATTCTTCAATACGGCCTATGGACTTAATTTTTAATCCCTTGGTTTGAGCCAGTGCCATTTGCGCGCAACCTTGCGGAACTACCAAAGTTTTAAAGCCAAGTTTCTTGGCCTCGATAATTCGCTGTTCGTACTGAGATACTTTCCGAACCTCGCCGGTCAAACCCAGTTCGCCCAAAAACGCCCAATCCATCGGAATGGCC
>CANJNU010000013.1 GCA_947475645.1 Bacteriovoracaceae bacterium
CCTTCTCGCGAAGGTCGGTGGGTAGGGTCAATTCGGGAGTCTCGTCGCGCAAGCAGAGGTAAATCTTCTCGAGGGTGTTGAGCTTCATAAAGGGGCAATCATTGCACGCGCAGTTTTGTTGCGGAGGCGCTGGGATCAGTTCTTTCCCTGGAGCCTTCTTCCTCATCTGGTGCAGGATTCCTGATTCAGTGGCTACGATGAATTGGGTTTTCGGGCTTTCGACCACGTATTTCAAAAGTGCCGAAGTGCTTCCGATAAACTGAGCTTTGGCTAAAAGACTCTCTTCGCACTCGGGATGTGCGATCAGTTCGGCATCGGGGTGCTGCACTTGCAGTGCCGCAATTTTACGCTCCGAGAAGGTTTCGTGCACGATGCAGGCGCCCTGCCACAAAAGCATTTCGCGGCCGGTTTGTTTGGCGACGTAGGCGCCCAAGTTGCGATCGGGGGCAAACAAGATGGGGCGGTCCTTGGGGATCTGATTCACGATCTTCACAGCGTTCGAGCTGGTTACGATCACGTCGCTTTGCGCTTTAATCGCCGCCGAGCAATTAATGTAGGACACGACAAAGTGATTGGGGTGCTTTTCGCGAAATTTACGAAATGCCTCGGGCGGACAGCTGTCGGACAATGAGCAGCCGGCGCGCAGATCGGGCATCACCACTTTGCGGGTGGGGTTCAAAATCTTGGCTCCTTCAGCCATGAAGTGAACGCCTGCGAATACAATCAAGTCGGCAGTGGTTCGTTGAGCGGCGCGTGCGAGTTCAAGGCTATCGCCTACAAAGTCGGCAACATCTTGAATGTCGGCGTCTTGGTAATAATGGGCCAGAAGAACGGCGTTCTTTTCTCGCTTCAGCCGGCCGATCTCGTCGAATAGATTTAAAGTGGGGTCGATGCCGCTGGTTCTCGTTGAATTGACGCTAAGCATGAGAGGGTCTTTAACGTGGAGAATCAATGAAGTACAGCCGGATTTCGCAAGATGACTTAAAATGAGTTGAGTCTGGTCGAAGAAATCAGGTATGACCCGGGAGTGAAGTTTTTTAAAAAGTCTAAGGTAATGAGCGGTTCGGCAGGCGTTTCAGATTCATCCACGTTACTTGCGGGTGTGCTTCCTATTTTGAAACAGGGCCCTGCACAGCGAGTGATCTTCTTCTATACGGGAGAAGAAGGAACTTATGTCGACAACGTGTATGTGACTCTTTATGCCAATGGCATTGTGCATTTGAAGTCGAATCAAGAAGACACGACCACTCATCTACAAAACTGCGAAATTCTCTGGCGCTTTGAAGTCGACGCCGACGATCGCTCCAATAAAGTGCGCTTACTCAAGCCTAAGCAGCCTTCGAGTGACGACCGTAGCCCGCATCCTGAAGTTTAAGACTGGATTTGCGCTGCTCTTGCTGCTTGTCGGCTGGGGCGCAGTACCTTGCATGGCGGCGCCGGCATCGGCCGATCTGGTGGTTTATACCTATGACAGTATTTTGGCCCAAGGGGGCTTGGGGCCCGCTATTTTTCCGCTGTTCGAGAAAAAGTGCGGTTGCCGGGTTCGTGCGGTTTCACTCGGCGATGGGGGCCAGCTGCTCAGTCGGCTCGAATCCGACCGCAGGCAGGGTAAAGTTGTGGCCGATTTGGTGTTGGGAATCGATACCCTGACTTTCGCTCAGGGGCAGGGCTACTTTCAGTCGTGGGGCAAGTGGAAGCCTAAGAGTTGGAAATGGATCCGCTCGGATCGACAGCGCGAGGCAGCACCAGGATTCTTGCCGCTCGATTTTGGGTACTTGGCTTTTATTGCCGATAGCGAGGTCATGAAGCGAGAACGGCTCAGTTTGCCTACAAAACTGAGCGATCTTTTAGCGCCCCAGTGGCGAAGAAATATCATTCTTGAAGATCCAAGAACCTCGTTGCCTGGGTTGGGTTTTGTACTTTGGGTGGACTCAGTCATGAGCCCCAGCGCTTTTCAGTCCTATTTTACTGGATTGAAAACTCAGTGGCTGACTTTGGCACCCGGTTGGGACTCGGCCTATCAGCTCTTTTTAAAGAAAGAGGCGCCTTTGGTTTGGAGTTATACCACCAGCCAAGCCTACCATCAGGAGCACGGCGAACCCGGGCGATTTGCCGTGATGTTCGACGAAGGTCAGCCCCTTTGGATGGAGGGCACTGCTTGGGTGAATACGGCCCATGAAAGTCGAGTGAAAGAATTCTTTGAGTTTCTTCTGTCCGAAGAGGTTCAGAAGTTGATTCCACGAACGAACTGGATGTTGCCGGTTCGAAAGGGAGTGAAACTTCCTGTCTCCTTTCAAAATTTGCCCGAGCCCAAGAAAGTCATTCATTTTTCGACGTCACCCTCAGAAGTCGATGATAGGGTGAAGCTATGGAAAAGCGCCTTGCAGGGTCGCTAAGTGTTTTGTTTCTCTCGGTTTGGGGGGCTGTGTTTGCCCTACCGTTGCTCGCGCTATTTTTAGCTTCAGCTCAGGGAAGTCACCCTTACTTTGACGCCGATACGCTTCATATCGTAAAAATAACGATGCTTCAGTCGGGCACCAGTGTTGCAATCTCGTCAATTCTGGCGTTAGGAATCGGCACTACCCTGGTTCGAGCGTTTCCTGTCGAAGAAGGCAAAACTTTTGCTCTCATTCAGGGGCTGCTTATTTTTCCTGCGGGAATTCCTGGCATTGTTGCCGTCGCTGCTTGGATTAGTTTACTCGGCCGAACCGGTTGGCTCGGTTCTCTTGGTCTTGCTTATAGTTTTTCGGCAGTGATTATTGCGCACGTGTTCTTTAGTGCCCCTTATTTATCGGTACAACTCAGTCGCGCGATTCGCGAGATCCCTCGTCTACAAGTCGAAACAGTTCGAAGTTTGGGAGCGAGTGAGTTTTCGGTTTTTAAAACAGTGGTTGTCCCTTCCGTTTTGCCTGCTTTTCTAGAATCGGTCCTTCAGGTTTGGATTTGGTGTTCGACTAGCTTTGGAGTGGTTCTGATCTTAGGCGGAGGCCCCCCATTAGAGACCCTCGAAACTGCAATTTTTTCCAGGCTTCGGATGGGCAGCCTTGACGTTTCGGGCGCCCTTGCTTTGGCGTTCTGGCAGTTTCTCATTATTTTCATTCCGTTCGCGTTGATTCATTTTTTTCGTAGTTTGCAAAACCAGAGAGGCACGGAGGTAGAACCGAAAGTGCCAAGCGGCATCGCCGAAGCCAAGCGAGGTGCTGCGATCTGGGCGATGAAGTCGCTTTCCGTATTCTGGTTACTGCCCTATTTAGCTTGGATTACCTCAAGTGTGAGGGATGGAATTCGGGTCGGACCTCGACAGGAATGGGTCGCTTCGCTTGGCTTTTCAGTAAGTGTGGCATTCTCCGTGGCGCTTATCGTAGTGGCACTTTCTGCGGTGTCGGTTTTAACGAAAATAGTCTCTGAATTTGCTGGGATTAAGGTTCCGTGGATCGATTTGCTTGTGCTGTTGCCCAGTGGCGTTTCATCGTTGGTTTTAGGAATGGCGTTGATTCAATTTTACGCCCCTTGGATAGATCCGCTGGAAGGCAGCATTTTAGGAATTTTGGCGCTGCAAAGTACTTTACTTTGGCCATTGGGTTTTCGAACCCTGAATGCGGTTGCGCTGCAGCGACAAACCTCGCTTTGGAACGTAGTTCGGTCTTTAGGCGCAAGCGACTGGCAATGCTTTTGGCAGATTGAATGGCCACGCTATAAAAAGCCTGTTTTTTCTCTGTTCACGTTAGTGTTTGCATTCTCGTTGGGTGACGTAGCTACGGTCAGTCTGATGAGTAGTGCTGAGCGCCCTCCTTTGGCTCTGTTATTGTTGCGTTGGCTCAATCAGTACCGAATTGAGGAGGCTGCCTTTATCGCGCTTTTACTTTTACTGCTGTGTGGGGGCGCCTCGGCGTTGGGTGCGGGGCATTGGGGTAGAAACTTAAGGAAGGAACGGTCATGAATGTACTTGAGATGAAGAGCTTGGAGGTGACGCTGCCCTCTGGAATTCTTCGTGGAAGTATTTCAGTCACTGATCGCGAAAGAGTGGCAGTCATGGGTGTAAGTGGAAGTGGCAAGTCGACGATTGTTCGTGCGATCGCTGGATTTATTTCCTCGACCGAATTAGGTGCTCAGTTCTCGGTTCATCTGAATGGGCGCGAGTTGACTCACTTGCCTCCTGCGAAGAGAAACATCGGAGTTGTCTTTCAAGACGCTGTGATGATTCCTGGGTTGTCGGTCGAAGAGAATGCGGCTTACGGTTTAACGATTCGTGGTATTTCGAAGACTGAGGCGCTGGAAGCCGTGAAACCTTGGCTTCATAAAGTAGATTTATTAAACCGGGCAAAATTTTCCGTACAGGGATTGTCCGGAGGCGAACGTCAGCGAATTTCTTGGGTGCGGGCGTTGGTTTGGCAACCCGAGTTAATTCTACTCGACGAACCCTTCTCGGCGCTCGATGCTCAGCGTCGTAGAGAGATGTGGAGTGAGACTTTGGCGTTCCAGCAGGCCTCTCGGGTTCCGATGCTTCTGGTCAGCCATGATTCCGACGAAGTGCAATTTCTTTCAACGCGGCAAATCGTAATTCGAAATCATCAGCTTTTTTCCGAAATTTCTTTGCCAGCGCGTTGAGTCATTGAATAATAAGGGTACTTCCGAATTCATTGGATTCGTTACGTTATTCAACCCAGGAGATTTCTGTGACTACCGCTCATCCTCAATTCAAAAATTTGAAGGCGCCCACTGAAGGCGAGCGCATCACCATCGAAAATGGCAAGCTGCGTGTGCCCAATAATCCTGTTATTCCTTTTATTGAAGGCGATGGAACGGGTCCAGATATTTGGCGTTCGTCTCAGGCTGTGATGGATGCAGCAGTTGCAAAAGCATACGGTGGCAAGCGAAAGATTACTTGGCTTGAAGTCTATGCAGGCGAGAAGTCATTTAACAAATATCAAGATTGGCTGCCTGAAGACACGCTCACAGCCATGCGGCATTACTTGGTTTCAATTAAGGGACCCTTAACCACTCCAGTGGGCGGCGGCATTCGGTCTTTAAACGTGGCGCTTCGGCAAATGCTCGACCTCTACGTTTGCTTGCGCCCGGTTCGTTACTTTCGCGGTGTGCCTTCTCCCGTAAAAGCGCCCGAAAAAGTGAATATGACTATTTTTCGCGAGAATACCGAAGACATCTATGCCGGTGTTGAGTTCGAGATGGGCACTGAGGCAGCAAAGAAAGTGCTCGGCTTTTTGAAGGAAAATTTTCCCAAGGATTATTCAAAAATTCGTTTTCCTGAAACTACGGGCATTGGAATTAAGCCCGTTTCTAAAGACGGTACCGAACGTTTAATCCGTTCAGCGCTTGAGTACGCGATTCGCGAAAAATCGAAGTCACTGACTATTGTCCATAAAGGCAATATTATGAAGTACACCGAAGGCTCATTCCGCACCTGGGCGTACGCGTTGGCTCAAACCGAATTTAAAGACCAGGTTTACACTTGGGATCAATGGGAAGTAACGAAGAAAGAAAAGGGCGAAGAAGCTGCAAATGTTGAAATGAAGGCTGAAGTAGCCAAGGGTAAGATTATCGTGAAGGACGCGATTGCTGACATTTCGCTGCAGCAAGTTTTGACTCGTCCCGAAGAGTTCGATGTCATCGCCACTCTCAATCTGAACGGCGACTACTTGTCGGACGCGTTGGCGGCTCAGGTGGGCGGCATTGGCATCGCTCCGGGCGGCAACATCAATTATCTTACCGGTCACGCAGTATTCGAAGCGACCCATGGCACCGCACCGAAATACGCTCATCTAGACAAAGTCAATCCAGGATCAGTCATTTTGTCGGGCGAAATGATGTTGCGTTATATGGGTTGGTTAGAGGCGGCTGATCTTATTATTCATGGAATGAACGGTGCGATCTCTTCTCATCGGGTGACCTACGATTTTGCTCGTTTAATGAAGCAAGAAGGTCATCAGGACGTTGTAGAAGTAAAGTGCTCTGAGTTCGGACAAGAAATTATCAAGAACATGTAATTGTATCGAATCTTCAGAAGGGATTCTTAGACTATGTCGAAAACACCGATTCGTGTAACCGTGACCGGAGCAGCAGGACAAATTGGGTATGCACTTCTTTTTCGTATCGCCAGCGGCGAAATGTTGGGCAAGGATCAGCCTGTCATCCTTCAGCTTCTTGAAATTTCAGATGAGAAAGCTCAGAAGGCGCTGAAAGGCGTAATGATGGAGCTCGACGACTGCGCATTCCCTCTTTTGGCGGGAATGGTAGCAACGAGTGATCCAATGGTCGCATTCAAAGACACCCAAGTGGCATTACTGGTGGGGGCACGCCCTCGTGGTCCAGGAATGGAGCGCAAGGATTTGCTCACCGAGAATGGCAAGATCTTTACCGTACAAGGCGACGCAATTGGCAAGGTTGCCGACCCGAGCGTAAAGGTTTTGGTGGTGGGTAACCCTTGTAACACCAACGCGTACATTGCCATGAAATCAGCCGAAAAACACGGTCGGGTGAATACAAAGAACTTCACCGCCATGTTGCGTTTAGATTATAATCGCGCATTGGCTCAGCTCGCTGCGAAGGTTGGCCGGGCAGTGGGTTCATTCAAGAAAGTGGCTGTTTGGGGTAACCACAGTCCTACCATGTATCCTGACTTCCGTTTCGCCAGCAGTAACGGCGACAGCGTGAAGGAGATGCTTGCAGGTCAAGAAACCTGGAATAAGGAAACCTTTATTCCGACAGTTGGAAAGCGTGGAGCAGCGATTATCGAAGCTCGCGGACTATCCTCTGCTGCAAGTGCTGCGAACGCTGCAATTGATCATATGCATGATTGGTGGCTGGGTTCGAACGGCGAATGGGCCACCATGGGTGTTCCTTCGGATGGTTCCTATGGAATTCCAACCGGAATGATGTTTGGGTTCCCCTGCACCACTGAAAATGGCGAATACAAGATCGTTCAAGGCCTCGAGATCGATGTTTTCTCGCAAGAGAAAATCAACGGTACCTTGAAGGAGCTCGAAGAAGAGCGTGTAGCTGTTGCCCCGATGTTGGGATAAAGGAAGATTGAAATGAATATTCATGAGTATCAAGCGAAGCAACTTCTGAAACGCTTTAATGTTCGCGTTCCTGAGGGGCGCCTGGTTGAAGAAGGTGCAGATCTAGAATTGCGTGCCGAAAAGGCCGCTCTAGAGCTGCAAAATGAACGCAAGAATGGTGTTTGGGTAGTGAAAGCTCAGATTCATGCGGGCGGTCGAGGAAAAGCAGGTGGAGTGAAGGTTTGTAAAGATATCGCAGCCGTTCGTGCAGCTGCGAAAGACATCATGGGTAAAACCTTAGTGACTCCTCAAACGGGTCCACAAGGAAAAGTCGTGCACAAGCTCTGGATTGAAGAAGGAAGCACGATTGCCAAAGAATTCTACTTGGGCATTGTAATTGATCGTGCCGTTTCTCAGGTTGTGATGATGGCTTCCACCGAAGGCGGAATGGAAATTGAAGAAGTTGCGGCCACGCACCCAGAAAAAATCTTTAAAGTGATCGTTGATCCGACCACTGGATTCATGCCGTTTCATGGGCGCAAGCTTGCAAAGGCGCTGGGTTTAAGTGCAGACCAGACCAAGGAAGCAATTGGCTTTTTTGGCGGAATCTATAAATGTTTTGTAGAGACTGACGCCTCTCAGGTGGAGATCAATCCAATGATCCTCACCCAGGATGGAAAAATTGCGGCCCTCGATGCGAAGTTTAACTTCGATGACAACGCACTTTTTCGTCATAAAGATCTGGTTGAAATGCGCGACATTCTCGAAGAGAACGCTCAAGATGTCGAAGCCTCGAAGTACGAGCTCGCGTTCATTGCACTCGATGGCAACATCGGATGCTTGGTGAATGGAGCCGGGCTCGCCATGGCGACCATGGACATTATTAAGTTGCATGGCGGCGAGCCTGCGAACTTCTTAGATGTTGGGGGCGGTGCATCGAAGGAGAAGGTCGCCAACGCCTTCAAGATTATTTTGAAAGATCCAAAAGTGAAAGCCATTCTGGTGAATATCTTTGGTGGCATCATGAAGTGCGATGTGATTGCTGAAGGCGTAATTGCGGCGGCGCGTGAACTCGAGCTAAAGGTACCACTGGTGGTTCGTCTCGAAGGAACCAATGTAGAGATGGGGAGAGAGATTTTGGCTAAATCAGGCCTAAAGATAACCCCTGCCGATGGCCTCACCGATGCTGCACAAAAAGTTGTTGCAGCAGCTCGCGGATAAACTTTTCAGAATAAAGGAATCATCCGATGTCAATTTGGGTAGATCGTAATACGAAATTATTGGTTCAAGGAATCACCGGATCTCAAGGTCTTTTCCATGCAAAGGGTTGCCGTGATTACGGCACCCAAGTGGTGGGTGGTGTAACGCCAGGTAAGGGTGGTCAATCGGTCGAAGGTTTTGCGGTGTACGATACCGTAGAAGAAGCGGTATCGAGAACTGGAGCCAACGCAACCATGATCTTTGTTCCGCCTGCATTTGCAGCGGATTCGATCTGCGAAGCTGCGGATGCCGGAATTCCCCTCATTATCTGTATTACTGAAGGGATTCCCGTTCGCGATATGTTGGCGACCAAGCGTTACTTGGCTTCCACGAAGTCGCGCCTGATTGGCCCAAATTGCCCGGGTATTATTACGCCGGGGCAATGCAAAATTGGTATCATGCCGGGTCATATTCATAAGTCTGGAAATATGGGCGTGGTTTCGCGTTCCGGCACCCTGACTTATGAAGCTGTGCATCAGCTCAGCAAATTGGGGTACGGTCAAAGCACTTGCGTCGGTATTGGTGGCGATCCGATTAATGGAACCAACTTTATCGATATTCTGGAAGCGTTCAATCGCGACCCGGAGACTCATGGCGTAATCATGATTGGTGAAATCGGCGGATCTGCCGAAGAAGAAGCTGCTGAATACATTAAGCGTGAATTCAAGAAGCCAATGGCCGGTTTTATTGGTGGTGCCACAGCTCCTGCAGGGAAACGTATGGGGCATGCAGGCGCAATTATTTCGGGAGGCAAAGGAACGGCAGAAGAGAAGTTTCAAGCACTTCAAGCGGCTGGCGTAAGAATTGCGCGCAGTCCAGCCGACCTCGCTACAACGCTCGTTGCGGCCATGGGAAAGTAATGCTCGCAAACCGATAACAATTAAGCTAACGAAAGAATCAAATTTTCGTAAAGGAACTTAAAGACATGGCAATTGAACAAACGTTTTCGATCATTAAGCCCAACGCAGTAGAGAAGAACGCAATTGGTGCGATCATTACTCGTTTCGAGTCGAAGGGTCTCCGTATTGCTGCTGCAAAGTTCACCCGTTTGAGCCGTGAAAAAGCTGAAGGCTTTTACATCGAGCACAAGGATCGTCCCTTCTTCCAAAGCTTGGTTCAATTTATGACCAGCGGACCCGTTTTATTGATGGTTTTGGAAGGTGAGAGCGCAGTTCTGGTAAATCGTGACATCATGGGTGCAACCGATCCAGCTAAGGCGGCTGCAGGCACGATCCGTAAGGACTTCGCTGATAGTATTGAAGCGAATGCGGCACATGGTTCTGATAGCTTGAAGTCTGCAGAACGCGAAATCGCTTACTTCTTCGACAAGGCCGAAGTTCAAAAGCGTTTTTAATTTTACATGCGGATAGCGATCGCTCAGATTGACCCAGTAGTTGGTGCGTTTGACGAGAACTTCCGGAAAATACGTGAAGCTTACGAACGGGCTTGCTTAATGCAGGCCCGTTTTCTTTTAACCCCCGAGTTGAGCGTCTGCGGTTATCCGCTGAATGACTGGATCGAGCGGCCTGAAGTATTTCAGCGATGCGATCAAATTCTCATGCAGGCGGCGGCTTTGACCGTGGGGCGTTCTTGTGCGCTTTTTGTTGGGCACGTGCTGGCCAATCCTTCGGATCGAGGCAGGGCGGCTCA